>JAKEHD010000095.1 GCA_022615215.1 Blastocatellia bacterium | reverse complement strand
GAAGAAGAAAGAAATCTCTGAAGAAAGAAAAAGGGCGGCGCACTCCACATAAGCGTTCCTCTCTGGAAAAATTTTCATTTTGCCCCGCGCGCAGTATAACACCACGAACATCCTGCCCGAGGGCGTGCGGACTCGCAGCGTCAGGCTCGCCCCGCCCAGAGAAAAGGGGGAGACCGGAACGGTCGTCGCCGTGCCCGACAACAAGCTCAAGCCAGGCGAGGTAGCGGTCTTCGAGATTCGCCTCCGGCACGTATGAGCGCAGGCAGAGGGGATGCAGGGGCGTTTGGAAGGATGAAGGATGAAGGATGAAGGATGAAAACCAGAGCGATACAGTCGATTCATCCCTCATCCCTCATCCTTCATCCTTCAAGAGCGACGGCTGATGGCTGAGAGGTGTATGCGTATAACGAAGGCCAAACCGAATAATGTCAGGTTCGCCAGGTGCTTGATGCAAGCTCTGTCGATAGCGATTTTGTTGCTCGGCGGCTATTGGCGCGGAGATGCAGTCGGCATAAAAATTTCTCTTCTTGCCGCGACATGCCAGCAGCCCGGACAGCCGACTGAAAAGTTGTCGGCAATGACGCCCCAGGCGAGAGAACATATTCGCAGGGCGGCGGCTTCGGTCGGGCTGATTCTGGTCCGCAGGGTCTCTGACTCTCCAACTCAAAATCCAAGACCGAGGGGGTCGGCCGTCATCATCCACAAAGAAGGAATAGTAGTGACCAACTACCACGTGATCGCTGAAGACAAGCTCGGCCGGTTGTACGATGATATTTATATCAGCCTGCCCGTCGATGCGGGCGTGTCTGCCAAGACTTCGCCCCCTTACCTTCTCAAGATCGTTCTGGTGAACAAAGCCCATGACCTTGCGCTGCTTCGCATCGTCTCGGATGGCGAGGGCCGCGCAGTTGCATCACCGGACGGTTTTCCGGCAATCGAGATGGGCGATTCGCGCGCGGTCAGGTTGCTTGACGACCTGATCGTTATAGGCTTCCCCGAAAAAGGCGGCGAAACCATAACCGTGAGCGCGGGGCTGGTCGAAGGCACGGACATGCTCGACAACTGGATCAAAACCAATGCCCGGCTCATACACGGCAACAGCGGCGGCGCGGCGGTCAATAGCCTCGGCAAGCTGGTCGGCATTCCCACCAAAGTGATCGCCGACCGCCAACCCCTCGACAAGGACGGCGACGGCTTCCCGGACGAATACCGCATCTACGGCGCGGTCGGGTTCCTGCGCCCCGCTCACCTGATCGAACCTATGCTCGCGCAGTTACGCAACTTCGAGGCGAAGGCCCTCTCGAAGGGGGCGAATGCTTCGGGCGAGTACGACCCGCCCCCCTTCGCGCCGACGCCCTCGGTGGAGGTGCGAGGGATTATCAAATCGGCGGCCGACGGCGCTCCCGTCGCAGGCGCTCGCGTGGGACTCACTCCTTATGGAACCCTCGATGTGACCGCGACCAATCTCCTTACCTGGGGCGGCAGCAATGGAGAAGGACTATTCACACTCAAGAAGCCTGTGCCTCCCGGCCGTTATACGCTGAAGGCAAAGGCCATAAATTATAAGGCGTTCTCTCTGGATGTCGAAATCAGCGAGAAGACAAAGCAACTCACCGTCGAGTTGCTCCCTTCCCGGTGAGACGCTCAGGGGCGGGTCGCACCGCGTGGCTTGCCCCTGTTGTGTAAAATGACAAATGCCCAATTCGAAGATATTGATATGCTTACCCGGTCAGCCAGAGCGGGAAATGGAACTTATAGGCGGCGCGACCATAGGTCGCGCGCCCGACAATTCGATTTGCATCGATGACCCAGGTGTATCGCGCTATCACTCGATCATAGAAGAACATGACGGCGGCTTTCGCCTCAACGATCTCGGCACCCGTAACGGCACGAATGTAAACGGCGCTCCGATCTCTTCCCAATACGATCTGCGGGACGGCGACTCGATATCGATAGGCGGCGTTTGCAGGATAGAATTTTACTCCGGTGATTCGTTCACGCAGGGGAGCAGGGGAGCAGAGGAGCAGAGGAGCAGAGGAGCAGGGGAGCAGGGGAGCCACTCGATTCAATTACTCGTTTGCACCTAATCACCCCTGCACCCCTGCACCCCCGCACCCCTGCCGCCCGCTACCCGAAGGCCGTCATTCTGGCAGCGGCGGCGGCGCTTGTGATCGTCGTTGTAATCGCATTGTTGCTTGCGGGCGTTTTTCGTCCGGGTTCGGCAGAGACCGTGAAGATCGTAAGCCCTGAGACGGGCGCGACCATTCGCGGCCCGGAGGTCGTCCGCGTCTATGCGGAAAATTCGAAACATATAGAGCGCATAATCTACTTGATCGATGGCATAGAGGTGGCGAGCGCGGAATACCCTCCTTATGACGTGACGCTCGACCCCGATTCCGTACAACTCCTCATTTCCAACCTCGAAAGCGGCAATCATATACTCACGGTGACGGTCGAAGATAGAGACGGCGATAAAAGACCGCAGCCCGATACCGTAGTCCTCGCCTTCGATATGAGCATAGCGGATTCCGGCGACGGGCAATCGCCTGCTCAGCCCTCCTCTGAGGCAGATAGAGAGACCCAGAGCAAGGGCGTGGTTCCGGGCAGAGTAGACTGTGCGTCGCTCTCAAGGAATCTGGCCGCGCAGATATCGGGAAAGAGCTGGTACGTTTTCGAAGCCGAGTTTTCCGAGCAGATACGACTGCGCACGGATGAGTATCGCATCAATATGATCACGGACGCGCGCCGCTATCGCCGCGAAATCGGCAATGCTTTCAGCGCCAAGGGGCTGCCTCTGCCGTTCGGCTTCGTGATGGCGATCTCTCAAAGCAAGTTCAGGGACAGCGCCGTTGATGCGACAACCGACCGGGGTATAGGGTTCTGGCGGGTGCCCCGGCAGGTTGCCATCGAACAGGGCTACATTTCGGCGGACGAATCCGCGTCCGCGCTCGACGACCCTAAGCGTTCGGCCGAAATAGCAGCCGCTTATATGAAAGAGCTTATAAACGTATTCGGGCTGGACGATTTTATCTATGCCATAGCCTGCTTCGGCATGCCGGTCAGCCAGGCGGCCCAGGTGCGAGTTCGCCTCGAAGAGAGCGATCCGGGCGCGACCGCGCGCCGCGATTTCTGGGGCATGGTCAGAAGGGGAGCGGTGCCTCGCGAAGGGGCCGACCGCGTGGCAAGGTTTTTCGCCGCGGGCATCGTAGGAGAAAATCCCAAAGCATTCGGATTGGACGCCGAATCCTTGTCCTCCATGTACTAGGTGAAAATTGATACTAGGTGAAAATTGATACTCCATGCGGCTAAAGCCGATGGTATCTACTTCACTTTACGATATGATGGAAGCCGTTTTAACAATTCACTCGCCGGAAGGAACCCGGAAGGTGCCTATGACCCAGGATCGCCTGACCCTCGGGCGCGGCGAAGATGCGGACGTTTGCATTGACGATGCGGGGCTGTCGCGCTTGCACGCGAGCATCTATCGAGAAGATGAGAAGGTCTGGATCCTCGATGAGGGTTCGACCAATGGGAGCTACGTCAATGGAGCGCCGGTGCTGCTGCGGGGCACGCCGCTCGCCGATGGAGACAAAATCAGCATAGGCGATTATACGACCGTCTGGATAAGCCTGAGCCATCCGTCCTCAGCCGTCAGCCGTCAGCCGTCAGCCGTCAGCCATCAGCCGTCAGCCGTCAGCAACCATAAATCCGCAATCCGCAATCCACCGACCGCCGACCGAGAAAGTATTCTTTTCCGATTGCCGACCGCCGCCGTAGCCGTAATGGCAGCCGCTCTGCTGATCGGAGTGGTCATGCTCGCAGTAAATCTTCTGAAGGGGAGTGTAGAAACCTCTGGCGATGTGAATGAAGAATCCGCGTACAGAACGCATGAGCCGGGAGCGAGCGATTCCCGATCTAAGGAAGATCAGGCTTATGGACCTTCTTCAAACGGAACCGCAGTCGGCGACCCGACCTCGAACACGAATGCCGCTGGTGGCAGCGATACATCCGTCGTTCAGTACCCTGACCGTGAGGGAGGGGGTTCGAATTCAACGGCGGGCGCTCCGCTCGCTGCCGGTTCGCGCAAGCTCTATTTGCAGATGACCGAAGCCGAACGCAACGAGTTCATATACGACCGTGCGCGGCATATATCCAGGATGATGGGCAACCGCGAGTACCAGTTCACAGCAGACGTGCTGCCTTACATAAAGCGATACGTCGATGCTTATGCGCGGCGCGTCGGCAATAAATCCACAAGCCTTTGGAGCGAAGACCTGAACCTGCTCTTCGGCCGTGCCCGGCGCGTTGCGCCGCATATAATACGCTCGTTCAACGCGCATGGAGTGCCGTCTGTGGTCGGCCTCTATATACCGATGATCGAGAGCGAGTACCGCGAGTGCCTGACCAGCCCTGTGGGAGCGAAGGGTCTCTTTCAATTCATGCCCGATACGGCGCGCGGCTATGGAGTCGATCCTGCGGATCGCTGCGACGCTCGGAAGATGGCCCCTGCCGCAGCCATGTATATGAAGCATCGCATAGCCGAATTCGGGACCGATGCCATGAGCGTCGCGCTCGGAATCGCGGGCTACAATCGCAGCCCGGACTCTGTGCGGCGTGACCTGCACGACGTGCTCGATAGCGAAAACAAAGAGCGGAGTTTCTGGACGCTCATTGCAAATTCGAACAAGCTCGACCGGTACTTTCAAAATGAAAACGTCAAATACGTGCCCAAGTTCTTCGCGGCGGCCATTGTGGGAGAAACCCCCTGGGCGTTCGGGCTTGAGATGAATCCGCTCACGACATACACTCGAAACACCGATGGAGAATGAAGTCACACTCATAGTCGATGAGGGTCAGGGACAGGAGCGCCGGGTCGCCGTCCGGTCCAGCCGCTTCACGATAGGCCGCGGCGCGGATTCCGACCTTGCCCTCGACGATCAGGGCCTGTCGCGTCGGCACGCCCTGATAGAGAGGTTCGATGGCCTGGTTCGGATTTCAGATTGCGGCTCCCGAAATGGAACCTTCGTAAACGGGAGACAGGTAACAGGCGTGGCTGTGCTCCGCGACGGGGACAGGATTTCAATCGGCAATGCGTGCAATCTCACAATAAAATGTATCATTGCGGCCTGCCTGAGCTCCGGCCGCGCTGAGGAAAAAAGTCTTCCTTTCGATGTTGCAGCCGACAAAGAAGTGGCGGAGGCAACTCCCACCTCAAGCCTCTTCGACACTCTATCCGGCACACCGGCAATAGCTACGGCGGCCATGACGGTCCTGGTTGTGATAGTTGTGATCGCAGTCTTCTTCGCCGGTGAGAGCGGAAATCGCGCCGCTCATTCTCCCGGCGCAATGACTGAGACGGAAACCCAGGCTGATAGCAACCGGCAGGGTCCGCCCTCTAGTCATGATGAGCCGGAGTCAAGTACAAACACGGCCGGGGTTGAGCCTGTTTCAATCGAACAGATCGAAAAAGCCGCCTCTCAGGTCATGCGCCGAATAAGCAGTGACAGCAATCCTTATGTCTTCCCGCCGAATGCGGTCGATGCGCTCGGCGACATCAAGCGAAAGGTCGAGCAATATCGAGAATCGCCTGCGCTCGAAGAGGCGCTACAGACTCTCAACCGGCGAGGCCCGGAGATTGCGACGCTCGCGCGGCGCGAAGGTGTAGAACCATACCTTGTGATATATGTGGCGCTGGCCGTTACCGATGGAGGGCGAACGGGACAGGACACGCTTGAGACGGGGCGTCGCATTCTGCCTGAGTTGCTGTCGCTCAGAGCGACCTTCGGAACGGAGATGGCCGATAAGAGTCTCATCCTGGTTGCGGCTTACAAGATGGGCGGAGGCACGAAGAAGTCGCACCCGTTACTTGTATCGATGCGGCGGATTGTGAAAGACCCGCACACAGAGCGGAACGTCTGGCATCTGTATGAGCGAGGCGGTCTCGACGCCGAGGTATACGATTTCGTGGTGAGCTTTCTGGCTCTGGGCATCATTTCACAGAACCCAGGCCGGTTCGGCATCAGGGCCGCCCCGCTTGCGCTCTGATCGAAGTATATGTTCAGAGAAGCAAAAAAACTCACCACGGAGACGGTTGACTCGACTACGAGTCGGAGGCGCAGAGAGATTTCTTCGTGTCTCCGTGCCTCCGTGGTGAAATCCTATTCCATTTCTGAACATTTACTGATTGAAAGAGCGGTTGACACGCGCTCAGGCGATGGAACAAAATTCGGTGCGCTTTGGCGATGAAACCGGCCGCCCGCGCACAAACCGGCGAAGGAAAAGGCGACCGCAACAGGACGAATAATTATGAGCCGTTACCGCAAAATAGTTTGGGACGAGGGCATGCTCCTGAGCCCCCATCACTTTCAACAGTGGGACAACTACCACGAAGAGTTGCTCAACTCACGGCTCGCGTCGCTCTTTCCTTATGAGTGGGGCATACTGGATTTACAGGTCAACCGCGAGGCAATCGCAAACGGATATTTCGAGTTGCTGCGTTGCAGCGCCGTGATGGCTGACGGATTGCTCCTGAACATACCGCAGACAGATCAAGCGCCCGACCCGCGCCCGATCGAAGAGCATTTCGATGCCTCGGCCGAGCGCCTGGACGCGCATCTGGCGATCCCTGCAAAAAGATTCGGCGGAGTCAACTTTCAGGAGAGCGGCGGCGAAACCGGAAAGATGGTCCGCTACCTACAGGACGCGGGCACCGTGCCGGATGAAACGACGGGGGATAACGAGCGCGAGATCGCTTTTGCTCGCGGGAACATTCGGTTGTTGTTCGGCGACGAGTTGCGCGAAGGCTACAGTTCGATCAAGATAGCCGAGATCGAACGGACGCCGACCGGTCAACTGACGCTTTCGGAGAACTGGATTCCGCCCGCCTTGAGCATAGGAGCCTCTACATGGCTCGTCAACATGCTGAGGCAACTCATCGAAATACTCGTCACAAAGAGCAGCACTCTCAGCGAGCAGCGCCGCCAGCGCGCCGGGGCGGCGGCGGATTTCACAACGTCCGAGGTAGCGGTCTTCTGGCTGCTCCATACGGTCAACTCGGCGATTCCACACCTTGCTCATCTCTTCCGAACGCGCATAGTGTCGCCCGAACGATTGTACACGAGGATGGCCGAGCTAGAGGGAGAGTTGATGACCTTCGTTGCCAGCCGCCATCCGAAAGACATAGTTCGTTACGAGCACACGAATCTCTATTCCACGTTCAGCCATCTTGCGGCTGAAATACGCGAACTGCTCGAAATAGTGATCCCGACCAGGTGCGTGGCGATTCCGCTTGAGAACGTGCGCGAAACCCTTTACGTGGGCCGCGTGCTGGATGAAGGGTTGCTCAAGGAGGCGAATTTCTTCCTCGGCGTAGGCGCGCAGATACCTGAGAGTCGATTGATAGAGCTTGTGCCCCGCGTCATAAAGATAGCCGCGCGCGATGTGATAGACGCCGTAGTGGGATCTGCTTTGCCGGGCGTGGCCCTGCTGCATGCCTCGCCGCCGCCTGCGCCTATCCCTGCCCGCGTGGGATTTCACTATTTCGGGATGGACAGAGTAGGCCCATACTGGGAGACGATTCGCGGCTCGAAGACCATAGCCGTATACGTGCCCGACGAATTCCCGCAGGTAAAGCTTGAGATGTACGCCATCAAGCCTTCCTGATATACTGCGCGCGGGGTAAAAAGAAGGTTTTTCCTGGGAGCGCAGGCATCCTGCCTGCTGGTGCTTACGCATCCAGGGGACTGAGGGAAAACCCTCGATTCGGGCCGCGCGCAGTATACAGCGACTTGTGTACAGCCTCCGGTCGGAAGGGGATCAGGGCCGATTTTCGAGAACCGCACCTTGCGATGTTTCAGGTATAGAATCCCGCCCTGCATCATCGCCTCTCAGTTGTCTCAAAACCCGATCTCGATATATATTTCGTTGAGAGTGATCGACAACCGAAGGGACGACGGGCGAACGATTCGGTATATGTCAGACAACAGGTTTTGCAGGCCAGAACCTAAAAGTTCAGAGTTCAGCCTTCAGGGCTGCCCTGGCACGCTAAAGCGTACACTCTGAACTCTTACACGATTCGAAGAGGCAAGACATAATGACCTTTGATGTGATATTGCTGAAACAAGCAGACAATGGCTACATTGCCCGCCCCGTGTTATGGCCGGATTCGGCCGTCGAGGGGACGACCGAGCAAGAAGCCCTGGACCGTGTGCGCGACCTGATTCGTGACTTGCTGGGTCGGACGCAGTTGGTGCAAGTGGAGGTGGATGTGCCGGAGAGCCAGACCGACAATCCGTGGCTGGCCAGGGCCGGATGGTTTGCCAATGACCCGACCTGGGATGATTTTCTCCAGGCGATGGCTGACTATCGCAGGCAACTCGATGACGAGCAGGCGACAGAGTCGGCATGAATCTTTATGTTTTTGACACTGACCATGTGACCCTGCACCAGCATAACCATCCTCAGGTCATTGCCAAACTCCAAACCTGTGCCCCGGAAAACGTGGCGGTGACGGTGGTGACCCTTCAAGAGCAAATGCGCGGTCGGCTGGCACAGATAGAGCGTCGCGGAGTCAATCTGACATTAGCCTACGATCAACTTCGCGCGACGGCTGAATACTTTTGTGGATTGACCGTCCTGCCCTTCGACGCCGAGGCGCAACTACAGTTCCAACGACTACGTGAGCGAAAAATTCGCATTGGCACGCTCGACCTGCGGATAGCGGCCATTGTTTTGAGTCGGAATGCCATTCTCATCACCCGAAATCAGCGCGACTTCGAACGGGTGCCGGGATTGAGCACAGAAGATTGGAGCCAATAACACCAACTGACCGGGATTCCCAATGGTCAGATATGCAGAAACTATATTGCGCGCGGGATAAGCAATAGGCAGATAGCCGAACGACGGACAACAGACCGACGACTACATTTGGCGATACCTCACGTCCCGGATTGTGCCAATAATACCGGCGGAGTATTGAGCATAGGGAGATCTCCAGAAACTGTATATCATTCCAAAATGGGATGATATACAGAAAGATGAAAACAGGACGCCGGAAAAAACTTGTCAGGGAATTATGCCCGGAGTATGATAAACCCCGCTCTTTGATAGTTCGATGGAAACCGGGACTGATGAGGCTAAACATTGACAGCGATCTACTTTCCGCATCTACTCATAGCCTTTGGCGGCGGAAAGTATCAGAGAACCGGAGCGATATTAGAGATCAGGGCGAAGGCGAGCGGCGAGAAACAAGAGGGCCTGTTGTAGCGCAGAGAGGCTGAGAAGCCTTCAGCGTTGGGATATTGAACAGAAACTGTAGAATCACTTGTTACGCCGACCGCAGACGGCGTAACGACGCGTTCAGCCGCTCGCCCGGCAGGACGCTTCGGCGCACGGTGTATCGCCGTGCGAATTCTGCGG
>JAKEHD010000606.1 GCA_022615215.1 Blastocatellia bacterium | reverse complement strand
CTGGAAGGGTTGCTTGCGCCCGCTGCTTGCTCTATAGCCAATTGGCGGGGGCAAGCGTAGGCGCGAATCGCCGCCCTTCCTGACCTGTGATCTATCGGGAGTTGTTTGTGACCCTCGATTCGCTCAAAATCAATCATACTTATTTCCGATAATGTCTACTATAGATATTGCGCCGAAAGATACTTCCTTCCGGCGCGATCAATATTATCACGCGCGCGTTCCCAAGTGCAGCCATCAGCTATCAGCCGTCAGCCGTCAGCTTTCAGGTTTAAAAATTTCATTTCTGGAAAACGGCGTTGGAACATAGAAGCGAAATCCGTTATAAAATCGAAGGATGGATGCCGAAGGTTTCGTTACGGCGGGCGGGCGCAGTTCTCGCATGGGGCGAGACAAGGCGTGGCTCGAACTCGGCGGCCGCGCGATGATCGAATGGGTCATCGCTGCGCTCAGGCCGGTCACATCAAGCGTCTCCATAATAGCCAATGGCGATGAGTACGCCCGGCTTGGGCTGCCGGTCTTTGCCGACACGAACACCGGCATTGGCCCGCTCGAAGCGATTCGCACAGCGATGGCAAACAGCCGCGCCCCCCGCCTTGTGCTTGCGGGTTGCGACCTACCGTTTGTGACTTCAGAGCTTTTCGCTTTTTTGCTCGGCGTTGCAGGCGATTACAAGGCAGTAGTGCCGGTCGGTCCCGATGGAAGACTCGAACCGTTATGCGCTGTCTATTCGACCGGGGCGCTTGAGGACGTAACGGCCCTCATCGAAAGCGGCGAGCGCAAGGTGGATCGATTGTTCGAGCGCACGTCTGTGCGGAGGGTCGCTTTCAACGAACTGAGCCAACTGAGAGGGGCGGAACTTCTCTTTGAAAATGTTAATACTCCTGAAGACCACCGGCGGGCGGGCGAGATATTATCGGGACCGGGGCAAGGCGGGAGATAAAGCCCCAATATAAAGCGCAAACGGCTATAACGGGGCCGTTTCATCGCCTTTCTTGTGATTTTCGTGCCCTTTTACGCCTAAATAGCTGCTAAATATACATTAAGCCTGAAAAAAGTGCTTGCATTTTATTCGGCCGGTTGAATATACTAGCGGGCGCTCTGACTTTAAACCTTATGTAAATCGTTGGATGACAGGAGGTTTTGCCCCTCCCGCATTCACCATATAGGCGGATACGGCTCAAGGTGAGGCGGGACCGTGTCAGAGACAATTTTACACAAAGGGAATGGACGATGTCTTTTTTCTGCCGGTTGAGTAGAAGACATTACTGGTGTACGCCACACCGGTCAGCGGATAACAGATTGATTCAGGTTTGCTACGAATGCGGGGCCGAGCGCCCCGCGCGGGAATTTCACAACGAGGTCTCAGCGGAGTGGTACAAACGCTCGGTTGCCTCCGCAAAGCATGAACTGGCAAAGCTTTCTTCACAAAAGGCACTGGATCAGATGCCACATGTGGAATCCGTTGCTGTAGGACAGGAACGCACGAGAAAGTTTGCACTCGTCAAATAGCTCAGGCTGTAGAATCACATCTGAAACCCGCGAAACCCCGGACGCGATGGATCGTTTCCACCGCCGCTTTGAATATATGTTTGCACTTTGCCGTACCCGCGCCTCGTGCGTTGCTCAATCCTTCCCCGGTTTTTTTATGCCGAACTTGTCGAGTCGGTATTGAAGGGTGCGGAATGAGAGGTCGAGGAGTTTCGCCGCCCGCGTGATGTTCCAGTTGGTCTGCTCCATTGCTTGAATTATGAGCGATCTTTCAAGCTCTTCGAAAGAGATGCCTTCGGGCGGGAGCTTGAAACTGAAGGCGGTCGCGGGAACCCCCTCCTGGCGTATTTCGACCGGCAGGTCTTCGGCTATGATTTCGTTGCCTTCGCACAAAAGGATCGCGCGCTCTATGGCGGATTCCAACTGTCGCACGTTGCCCGGCCAGGAGTAGTTCATTATCAGATTTCGCGCCGAAGGGGAAAGCCCTCGTATGGGCCTGCTCGATCCGAGTATGTGCTTGGCGATGAAGAAATCCACGAGAGGCGGTATGTCGTCGCGCCGGTTTCTTAAAGGCGGAATGTTGATCGGAATTATGTTCAACCTGTAGTAAAGGTCTTCGCGGAAGCGATTGTCCTTCACCATCGCTTCCAGGTCTCGATTGGTTGCGGCAATGACCCGCACGTCGACTTTGATAGGACGCGTGCCGCCGACCCGCATTATCTCTTTCTCTTGGAGCGCGCGCAGAAGTTTTGCCTGCATGGCTACAGAGAGATCGCCTATCTCATCGAGGAAGAGCGTGCCGTGATCTGCAATTTCGAACTGCCCTTTTTTCTGAGCGTGCGCGCTTGTGAAAGATCCTTTTTCGTGGCCGAAGAGTTCCGATTCGAGCAGGTTTTCATTGATGGCCGCGCAATTGACCGCTTGAAATATCTGGTCGGCGCGAGGGCTGGCTTTATGTATGGCGCGGGCCACGAGTTCTTTGCCTACGCCCGATTCGCCCCGCACGAGAACGGTCGAGCTCGAACCCGCCACCTTGAGTATCATCTTTTTGACCCGCTCCATCTCTTCGGACAGGCTTATAATATCGCTGTCGATACGATTGAGCTGGCCGAGCGCGCGTTCGACCACCTTGAGCAACTGGTCGCGGTCTACGGGTTTTTCGAGATAATCGAAGGCCCCGCCCCTGAGCGCCTCTTTGACCGACTCGACGGACCCGTGCGCGGTCATCATAACCACTATGATCGAAGGATCGAGGGCCAGCAACTCCGAGAGCAGCGCAAGGCCGTCCATGCCCGTCATCATGTAATCGGTCAAAACCAGGTCGAAGCCGTTCTCCCTCGTCAGGCGGAGGGCTTGTTCGCCGCTCTGCGCGGTCGTGACCTCATAGCCGTCGTCTTCCAGTACCAGTTTGTATATCTCTCGCTGGTTCTTTTCGTCGTCAACGACCAGCACTCTGTTCCTTGCCATCGGTTATATCTCCGTTTCGGGTTCATCCGCCGTTGCCGGCAGTCTCACTATAAAAGTGGTTCCACGGTCGAGTTCGCTTAGAACCTCGACCATACCTCTGTGTTCTTCCACTATGTTTTTGGTCACGGCCAGCCCCAATCCGAACCCTGTCTTTTTGGTCGAATAATAAGGCTCGAAGATTTTGGTCAGAGCCTCCTCGCTGATGCCGATTCCGGTATCGCTTATATGGACCTCGACCAGACCGTTCGACTTCTCGACCCACGCGTGAAGCTCACCGCCTGCGGGCATGGCCTGTAGGGCGTTGATGGCTATGTTCGACAGACAGGATTTCAAGCGTTCGCGGTCGCCGAGCACTTCGGCCGGGCCCTCTCCGTCTTCAAATGTCACTTCGACTCCCTGTTCATCGGCCTGCGAGCGGACGAAAGAGAGCGTGTCATCGATCAATTCGCGCATATCTATCATCTCGAAGGTCAATCGGGCCGGGCGGCCGTAATTGAGCAGGTCGTTTACCATGTGTTTCAGCCGGCCTATCTCGTCCTTGATCGAAGATAGTATGCGAGTGAACTGCTTGCGCTGCCGCTCGTCTTCGGGCGCGTATTTCGAACTGACATGATCTATCGAGAGGTTTATGACGTTGAGCGGGTTTCGGATTTCATGGGCGACCGATTGAGTGAGGCGCCCGATGACGGCCGCGCGCTCCGATTGATTGAGCTTCTCTTCAAGCTCTATCTTGGCCCTCAGCCCCAGGATCATCTCATCGAAAGTCGCCGCGAGTTGTCCCACCTCGTCGGAACGGTCTATGCCTACGCTGAAATCGAGTTCGCCCGCCGCCACTCTTTGGGCGGCTGCGGCCAGTTTATTGATCGGCCGCGTGAATCTCCATCCGATCACGACGGCGAGGGCAAGCGCCATCACGAGCAACCCGGTCGTCGCCGCCAGGCGATAGTTCGCCAGTTCTTTATTCGTGCTTGTCAGCGTTTTCGACGAATCCTCAACTCTGTTCAGTATCGACTGCTGAGTCGTGACAATGACTATCCAGAAGACCCCGCTAGCGGTGTTGATCGGCTGATAGTAGGTTTTCGGCGCATGCTCGTGAGATGCATCTTCTTCATGCAGAGGGTCTTCGGAGCGCACCTGAAATGTCTTAACGACAGGGACGCGTATGTGTTGGTCTATTTTCTCACGCAGAGTGCAATCTCGGACTTTGCCGTTTTCTTCAGTGACGACTATGTTCTCGATTGTGCGCGGCAGTTCTCCCGGACCGAGCGAATCGTAAAGGTATCGCTCGCTTTCGAGGCTCTGCGTAGCCAGGTTTATCGCGAGCGCAAGGTCGTAATAACCGATATTGAGCGATTCGGCAACTTGATTTCTGTGCGCCTCGACGGCCTCCTCTGTGCGCTTGCGCGACCAGTTGTCGAGGATGAAAACGAGCGCCAGCGTAATCAGCAGAAACGAGGTCAAAAGCAGTATGAGCCGCGCTCGAAAGGTCGTCAGGAATTTTACTTTTTCAGACATAAGCGCCAACCTCTATGATGCTCTGAAGACCGGCCCGTGTTGTGCCTGCTGGTTTATGGTCCTTCGCCATGATACCACATGGAAAAGAGCTGAAGTGAGGTGTGCGAGGATATGAGCGGAAGACTCTTTAGGGGAGATGATGAACGCGGAACGATGAACATGGAACTCCGGATTCCGCGTTCATCATTCCGCGTTCATCGTTTCTTCTGGTTCCGGTTTATCTTTATTTCTTCGTTTTGAAAGTCGACCACGAAGAGGTCGGCATCTTTCCACATGGTCGTGATGGGCAGCTTCACAAGCTCATCGACGGTGCGCTTGAGGAAGCGCGCCCCGTAGGCCGGGCTGAACCCTTTCTCTACGAGGTGGATTATCGCCTCTGCGCTTATGTCGAGTTGCTTGTCCTGGCGCTTCATCTGCCGCTTGATCTTGCTCAGATAAAGCTCGGCTATCTGCTTCACCTCGTCTTCGGTGAGAGGCGAAAATATCACTATTTCATCTATGCGATTGCGAAATTCGGGTGAGAAGCGATCTTCGGCCGCCTTCATGACTTCGCGGTTGATGGCCTTGATGTCGGCCAGAGTCTTCGTGCCGAAACCGAGAGGCTTCATGTATTTCTTGAAATTTTCGGACCCCAGGTTCGATGTCATTATGACTATCGCGTCCGAGAGATAGACCTTCTTGCCGCGGCCGTCCGTGAGCCACCCTTCGTCAAAAGCCTGCAAGAAGAGATTGAGCAGATAGGGCGAGGCCTTTTCTATTTCGTCGAGCAGCAGCACCGTGTAGGGATTGTCGCGCAGCCGCTCGGTCAGTATCCCTCCGCGCTCGCTTCCGACTATGCCGCGCGGCATGCCTATCAGTTTTTCAATGGCTATGGTCCCGTCCTGGTACTCGGACATATCTATGCGGACCATCTTCTCTTCGCTGCCGAACATGAACTCGGCCACTGCCTTTGCAAGCTCGGTCTTGCCGACCCCTGTGGGGCCTAGAAACAGCAGCACGCCGTCCGGCTTATAGAAGTTCTCCTTGAGCGGTCCCTTGTTGAGGCGCAGCCGCTGGGCGACGGCCTTTATGGCCGGCTTCTGCCCTATCACGCGCGAAGAGAGCGACTCTTCCATGTGCGCGAAGCGGTCGTTCGTGTCGCGGAATATCATGTCGCGCGGGATGCGCGATTCCTGGCTTATAACGTCTATGACGTGCTCGGAGCGCACCTCTCCCATTTCGGGCTGATTGATCTCGACCTTGACCGCGGCCGTATCGAGCCAGCCGATCACCTTGTCGGGCAGGTGCAGGTTGCGCACGTAGCGCGGGGCCATCTCAAGGGCGGTCTCTATGGCTTCGTCCGAAATCGTGACCGAGTAGTTGCGTTCCAGGCGCGGGCGCACGCCGGCTATGATCTTGCGCGTGTCCTCGACCGACGGCTCGTCGACTTTGACGAGGCGGAAGCGGCGGGCGAGCGCCTCGTCTTCGGCTATGTACTCTTTGTACTCGGTCATGGTGGTCGCGCCGATGATTCGAATCTCGCCCCGCGCAAGCGCGGACTTGAACATATTGGCGGCATCGGAACTGGCACCGAGCGCAGATCCCGCGCCGATTATCGTATGGGCTTCGTCTATGAAGAGTATTAGATTATCGCGTTCCTTGACTTCGTTTATGATTCCCTGTATGCGCTCTTCGAACATCCCGCGCAGCATGGTGCCCGCCACTATGCCCGACATCTGAAGCTGGACTATGTGTGAGTTTCGCAATCGCTGAGGCGCGATGTCGGGTTCGAGTTCGATTTTGCGCGCGAGTCCCTCGACGACGGCCGTCTTGCCTACGCCTGCTTCGCCGACCAGCATGGGCGAGTTGGCGCGCTCGCGGTGGCAGAGTATTTCAATCATCTGTCGAATCTCTTCGCTGCGGCCGATTACGGGAGGGAGTTTGTCCTGGCGGGCCAGTTTGTTGAGGCTCACGCCGAAATGTTTCAGGTAAGGTGGAAGCTCGTAGCGGCGGCGGTAACGTTCTTCTTTCTCTTCATGAGAGCGAACGCGGGTCTGTATCTTCTGCATAACGATCTCACGGTCTGCGCCCAGACGTTTGAGCAACTCCGCAGGGAAGCTGTGCAGGTCTTTGAAGAGCGCGTAGAAAAGGTCCGAGGATTCTATGAGGCGGCGGCCGCGCTCGTGCGCATGCTTGAGCGAGTTTGAAAGAAGTGTGCGAAGCGATTCGGACATCTTTATACCGCGCCCGAAATAATCGCGCTGACTGAGCTTGGTTTCGACCGCCTGCAAGACAACCTGCGGGTCGAGGTTCAAACTCTGCATGACTTCGTTGAAGAAGGGGCGTTCCACTTCGGCCAGGGCGACCAGCACATGTTCGGGGGCGAGTTGATTGTGATCTCGCGAACGGGCTTCTTCATAAGACTTGCTGATGAGCCGACGTCCGCTCTCTGAAAACTTGTCCGTATAAATCTCTAAATCGACCATTATGTTACTCGGCCCCTTATTCCTCGTAAAAACGTGGAATCGAAATCGGAGTCGCAATACCGACATCAGGTATCAGAGAACCTCAGCATTACGTCAACGAGTATATCAGAGAAGAAAAGCCGACTCAAGAATAGCTGTTTGCGTCTTTCCGGGCGATTCCGGCATTATCGAACCCCTGCTATTTGACTCGAAAGCTTTCATCGCTTATAGTCGGACGCTCAGGCAATCAAGCCCTGCCCTGCGGTTGATGTTAAGCAATGGATAAACCTGGAAATTTCGCCGTCTCTCATTCAAAGCTCGTCATCGCCCTCGTGCTGGCGGTCACAACGCTTCTGGCCGCCATCATAATCGCTCGCGGCATAAGCTTCGACGGCTCTCCCGAAACGCTCACGCGCAAGGACAGCGCGCTCGACTTCTTCAACGAAATCCGCTCCACATTCGGCGACGACCGGGTGATAATCGTCGCCCTGACGACTTCGGATGTATTCACGAAGGAGTTCATCGCGAAGCTCGACCGGCTCACCCTGCGCCTTGCCTCGGTTCCCGGCGTGGCCGACTCGCTCAGCCTCACAAACATAAAATCGATCAGGCGCGACGGCCAGACCCTGTTGGTCGAAAAGCTCATCCCGCGATCCGCAGACGGTGAGCGGCTTCGTCGGTTGAAAGAAGAAGTGACCCGCGACCCGTTCTACGTGAAGCAGTACATCTCCGCAGACGGGCGAACTGCGGCAATAACCGTGTTCCTGAAATCGGCCGACGAGGCAGCGATACGCGCCATAACCGAAGAAGTCGAGCGCATCGCAAAGAGCGAGGCCGCAGGAGATGAAGTGCTCCTTGCAGGCATCCCAGTGATCGACGCGCGGGCCGTAGACCTCATGGTCCGCGACATGGTATTGCTCTCGCCCATATCGGCGCTTCTATGCTTTCTAGTATTCGTCTTCTCCTTTCGCAGCTTCTGGGGAGGCGTGCTGCCTATGGTGGCGCTCGTGATAGGTCTTATATGGACCATAGGACTCATGAGACTGCTCGGTTATCACATCACTTTCGCCACGCTCTCGCTGCCGACGACGTTGATGGCTGTGGGCAGCTCATACCTGTTTCACATGCTGAACCAGTACCGCATCTCCATGGCGCGAGCGGGACAGCGAGCGGACGGCGCAGCGCGGCGCGCAGCCTGGCTCGACGGTCTCAAGTTCATAAGTCCCGCCGTGATAGTATCGGGCACGACGACCATGGCAGGGTTCGGCTCTCTCGCGTCAAGCCCGGTCTCAACCGTGCGAGAGATGGGCATATTCGAAGCTCTCGGCGTGATGTTCATGCTCATCTTGTCGCTCACCTTCATACCTGCTGTACTTGCATTGCTTCCTGCACAATCCTTCGTTCGCACAGGCCCGCAGGAAAAAGATTACGCCACCTGGCTCAACGATCTCCTGCGTCACATCACGGCCTGGATACTCTTTCGCAGGCGAAGGGTTTTCATAATATCGATTGCGATCACATCGTTTGCGGGCGCGGGCGCTATCTGGCTGCGCGTCAATACCGATTACCTGAGAATATTCCCCCAGTCGAGCGATACGGTTCAATGGGCCGAAAAGCTTCATGAGCGGCTTTCGGGAGCGGCAACGGTTCAGGTGGTCGTGAGCGGCGCGCCCCAGGCGGTCGTAGATCCCGATTTCCTGCGCCAGACCGATTCGCTTGAAAAATTCGCCGCCCGTCAGGAGGGAGTCGACGCGGTCTTTTCCATAACGGATGTCGTCAAACGGTTGAACTCTTTGCTTGGTCCGTCCCCGCGCGGGGTCGAAGAGTTGCCCGTGGACCGCGCGCAACTCGCATCCATCTTCGACGATTACCTATCTCAGGACGAAAACATCTCCCGGCTGGTAAACCAGGATCGTTCGCGCGCGGTCATAATTTTGAGAACGAACCTCTTCGATTCGAATAAGCTGAAAGAGTTGACGAATAAAATCGATGAATGGTCTAGCGCCAATCTGAGCGGAGCGGTAACGGCGCGGGTGACAGGCTCCATAGTCTTACTCAACGACGCTTCGGATGCTGTGGCGGCTTCGCAAAAGACGAGCCTCGCGCTCGCGCTCGTGATGATATATATGATGATGGCCCTGCTCTTTCGCTCTTTTGCGACGGGTTTTTTGGCGTTGACCCCGAACCTGCTTCCCATAGTCTGTTACTTCGGATTTCTGGGATGGATGGGGTTTACGCTCGACATCACGACCAGCCTGGTTGCGAGTTCGGTGCTGGGGCTTGCCGTAGATAATTCGGTTCACATGATTCGCCGCTATCGCCAATCCGCATCCGAGCACGACCCATCTTCGGAAGAGAGCGAGGGCTGGGTGATGTGGCTGACCGTGCTCAGGACCGGAAAGCCCATGGTGCTTGCGAACCTTATGTTGATGGCCGCATTCCTGATTTTCATGTTATCCTCGTTCATTCCGGTTCGCATAGCCGGTACGCTCTGGGCAGTTACAATATTTGCATGTCTGGCTGCCGATCTAATATTTTTACCGGTTCTTATGAAATCAGGGGCATTCGCCCGCATTGCATTGGGCAACGGCGGGCCGACCGTCAAGCAACTATCTGAAAGCCCCCACACCAGTGTGCCGGAGACAAGCGATATAGAGCTATGAAATCATTTTCAAACAAATTCAGGAGCGGCGGCGGCAGAGCGCTCCCTCACGGTCGCGCTACTGAACCAAGGATGCGGCTCGCCTGTTTGTGCGCCCTATCAATGGCGTTGTCGGCCTGTTACGGGTCGATGGAAGAGAACTCCGACAAGGCTGGCTCGACTCCGGCCGCGGCACCCGCGAAGTCGGCTGCTGCGGCCGCGCGCGAGGGCGAGCAGATCATAGAGCGTCACCGCGCGCTCGATAAAAGTTCTGACAGCACGACGAAGTTACGAGCGAAGATAGGGGAAGCGACCGGAGAGACCCACGATATTCAATTGAATATCTATCGCAAGCGCGAAAGCGACGGCCGCGTGCTTATGCTGATCGAATTCGTCGCGCCCGACGAGGAGCGCGACCGCGCAGCATTGCTTGCGATCTCGCCCGATGGCGCGATTCAAGCCACTCGCTACGCGCAAAGCAACGATACATTCATCACGACGAGCGATGTAGCGGGCGAGGACTCGCTCTTCGGAATGACACTACAGGAGTTGGCCGACGGGCAACCCGAAAAGTACGACTTCACCCTCGCAGGCGAAGAGGCGCAGGCTTCGTCGCCCGCATACCGTGTGGAAGGAACGCTGAAGGAAGGCGCTGAGTCGAAGTTTCCTCGCATAGTCATGCTAATTTCGAAAGAGAGTTCTGCATTGTTAGGCGCAGAGTTTTACGACAGGCAAAACGAATTGATCCGCCGCGTCACCATAGATGAAGTAAAACAGATCGACGGCCACTGGACCCGCATGCACTGGACTATAGAGAACCGCGCGCGACAAAAGACGATTGACTTCAAGGCCGTAAGCGTCACTTACGATCGTAAGCTCAGCGACTCGCTTTTCACACAGGAACACTTGAAGAATCTAGCTTCAAGGTGAGAAAAGAAAGCGGGGGAGCGGGGGAGCAGAGGAGCAGGGGAGCTAATTCTATTCACCCGCTCGTTTGCACTCAATCATCTCATCACCCCTGCACGCCTGCGTAGTTCCATGTTTCGATGGCTGAAGACGATATTCTCACATTGCTCGGTCACGCCGATGAGTTATACAGGCGACGCGCAGAGCCGGAAGCGGTCGAAGAATCCATAAAGGCGCTCGTCAGACTCAAAGGCGTCGACGGGCGATACGAAGTGCAATGGCGTCTGGCGCGGGCGCTATTCTTTATGGGGCAGGAGGCGGACTCGGTCGCGGCGAAGCGACTTTTGCATAAGACCGCGATAACCGCAGGCGAATGCGCCGCTCGGCTCAACCCTCGGCGAGTGGAAGGTCGCTTCTGGCTGGGCGTCAACCTCGCGCTCTTTGCCGAAAGCGCAGGCGGCATCAGAGGAGCGCTCGCCCTTCTGCGCGCTCGCAGGGAGTTGCAACGCGCAGCCTCGATCTCGGAAGACTATCACGGAGCAGGCCCTCTGCGGGTGCTCGGCCGATTGCATCACAAAGCGCCTCGCCTTTTGGGCGGAAGCCGCAAGCAGAGCCGCAGATGTTTCGACCGCGCGCTCGCGATTGCGCCCGAAAACAGCGTGACCCTGCTTTATGCCTCCGAGCTTGCGATTGATTGCGGCGAGCGCGACCGGGCCGCGCGGATGCTTGAAAAGATAATCGGGTCTCCGCCCGATCAGGAATGGGAGTTTGAAAATCACAGAGACCGCCGGATTGCGAGAGATTTGCTCAAGCGATTGCAAAACGAGTGACAGGCGGTCTTTCGGCCATCTCACATGGATTCGACCGCGCCTCTTAGAGTAGAATTCAACCGAACAGAAGCAAGAAGACCGAACCGTATTTCGATCAAGGAGGGCACTGATGAGTTTGAAGCGCGTTGTTGTGACCGGAATGGGAGCAGTGAGTCCGAACGGCATCGGGCGCGAGGCTTACTGGAAAGCCACTGCCAATGGGGTGAGCGGCACCGGGCCGATCACGCTCTTCGACGCATCGCAGCTTTCCTGCAACGTGGCCGCCGAAGTGAAGGACTTCGACTTCGACCGCTACGTCTCGAAAAAAGACAAGGACCGCGTGCAGCGGGCCGTCCCTATGGCGTTCTTCGCCACCGAAGAAGCCGCTCAGGATGCCGGTATAAATTTCGAAGAACTCACCTCCGAAGAGCGCCAGAACATAGGCGTCGTGGTCGGCACAGGAGCCGGAGGCATAGAGTTTGCCGAGCGGCAATACAAGCAATACTACGATCGCGGCGATCACACGACGGCTTACCGCCGCGTAAGCCCTTACTCGATAGTCGCGTCGTTCGTGGGGATGATATCGAGCGAGATCAACATGGCTTTCCGGCTGCACGGCATGAGCCATGTGGTTTCGACCGGCTGCACGAGCTCCACTGATGCGATGGGCTATGCGTGGAACGCTATACGCCTCGGCCAGGTCGAACGGGTTGTAACGGGCGGGGTCGAAGCCTGTATAACTTTCGGGCTTATGACGGCGTTCTGTCGTATGGGAACGGTGACCACGAAATGGAATCATGACCCCGCGCGCGCCTCGCGTCCTTTCAACGGCGACAGGGACGGGTTCGTGCTGGGCGAGGGCTCGTGGATTCTGATCCTCGAAGAGATGGAACACGCCCTCCGACGCGGCGCACATGTTTACGCAGAGATCGTCGGATACGCATCGACCTGCGACGCATATCATCGCGTGCAGATTTCGCCTACGGGATACGACGCCGCGCGCGCAATGCGAACGGCCGTCGAGAGCGCAGGGCTTTCTACCGATGAGATCGACTATCTCAACCTGCACGGCACGGCGACAAAGATCAACGACCGCACGGAATCTGCGGCCGTCCGCATAGCCTTCGGAGACCGCGCGCAGCGGATTCCGGCCAGTTCCACGAAATCGATGGTAGGCCACCCTCAAGGGGCCTCCGGCGCGGCAGGCGTCGTGGCGACGCTTATGGCGATGAAGCACGATTACGCCCCGCCCACCATCAATGTCGAGACGCCCGACCCGGAATGCGATCTCGATTATGTGCCCAACGAGGGCCGCCCTCTCCGCATAGACACGGCGCTGTGCAATTGCATAGCCTTCGGCTCGAAGAACTCCGCGCTGGTATTCAAAAAATACGAGCACACAGAAGTCTAAAGGGAGAAAAAGATGAGCAGAGAACGACCGACTCCTCCACAGGTGTCGAGGAGGGAGGAGAAGCAGGTAGAGAGACCGGCTCCTCCGGAAAGGAAACCTCAGGGTCCGCCGCCACCACCCCCGAGGCCGAGAGAATCTTCCCGCCCGCGTGAGCATCAGTAAGGGCGTCACTCCGAACATTTACCAGGGAGTAAGAAACGATGAAACCGATCAAGCTGACAACATTGATACTTGTAAGTGCATTCGTCTTCGCCGTAATCGGCTGCGCGACCGATGATGCGCCGCCTGCGCAACCGGCCGGCGAGGCAGGACAGGGCGATAAGAGCGCACAACCCGTGCCCCCGACCGGCGAGATCAAATTAGAAGACGGCTCAACCATCGCGCTCTCCGAATTGCCGGATGGCACGAAGACCGAGGCGAGGACATTCGAGACAGGCGAAGTCGCTCGCGTAACGCGGACGACTTCGCCCGATGGCAAACGCAGCGCAAAGGTTGAATTTCGCGACGAACGCGAAGTGGAGATGGAAGACGAAAGCTTCGTCGAGCAGGCGATGGACGCTACGGGCGACGCCATAGCTGTAGCGGCCAACAAGACCTGGAACGCTTCGAAAACCGCGGGCCGGGAGGTCGGCGACAAGTCCGAAGACGTAGCGGGCGCGGTGGTCGATACCTCCAAAACGGTCGCAGGTAAAACCGCAGATGCAGGCAAGGCTACAGGCAAAGCCGTCGGCAAGGGGGCCAAAACCACAGGCAAGGCCGTCGGCAAGGGAGCCAAAGCCGTCGGTAAAGGAGCCAAGAAACTGGGCGAGAAGATAAAACCCTAGCCCGACTATTTCAGTCGAGGTGACGGCCTCGTTACCGGCGATGAATCGAGAAGAGAGAGAAGATATTTTGCGGGCGTGGCGCGAGTCTGCGCCCTACTGGGAAAAACACCGCGACGTTATACGCGCGATGTTCGCCCCCGTCACGCGCGCGATGATCGAAGACGCGGGTGTAATCGCGGGCCAGGACATACTCGATGTGGCGGGCGGCGCGGGCGAGCCTGCGCTTACGATTGCCGAAGAGATCGGACCTTCGGGTTCCGTCACCTTCACGGACGCGGTTCAGGAGATGGTCGAGAGCGCCACACGCGAAGCAGAGCGTCGGCGATTGACCAACATAAGCTTTCGACATTGTCCGGCTGAATCGCTCCCCTTCGACAGCGACCGTTTCGACAGGGCCGTTTGTCGGTTCGGCATAATGTTCTTTCCCGACCCGGTCGCGGGCGCGCGCGAAATGTTGCGCGTCATAAAACCGGGAGGACGAATGACCTTCGCCGTATGGCGCGGGCCTCAGTTCAATCCCTTCTTTCGCATAGTCGCCGATATCATGTCGCGTTACGTCGAGCCGGTCGAAGAAGACCCCGACGCGCCCGGCGCGTTTCGATTCGCCGAACCGGGCGCGGTCGCAAATGTTCTGAAGCAGGCCGGAGCGAACGTTGAGAAAGACCGCGTGTCCGACTTCTTTATAGAGCCGCCTGTCATGCTCGAAGAGTTCTGGTCTCTGAGAGTCGAACTGAGCGACACCCTGAGAGAGAAAGCAGCAAAGCTATCGGCCGATCAACTGCTCAGGGTGGAGCGAGACGTTCGGGCATCGGCGCGCGAGTTTTTCCCTGACGGACGCATGCGATTTCCCGCGCAGGTGGCGATCACGACCGCAAGCAAACCCGTGCTCTCAGGCGACGATACGTGACGGACGGAACGATTGGCGGGCGCGCTTCGAGCCGACGCGACCATGATATAATTCACCTGACCTCAGCGTGATGGATTTACGGGGAGGCATTCGAAGTGAGTTTCGGATTTCAAATTCGGAGGTAATAGCGCATGAGTGACTTTCGACCTGGAAATCAGCCGTACAGACAGCCCTGGAGTGGCGGTGGGTTGGAAAGCGCACAGCCGCGCACGGCGGCCGATGCGACCGTTTCGGAACGCATGGGTTTCATTCGCAAGGTGTACGCCCTGTTTTTCGTCGCGATACTCTTTGCAGTAGGCGGCGTGATGACAGGGTTCGCCTTTCCGCCTTTGATGATAGCGGCGGCCGAACACCCCTGGATAGCATTGATAGTGCTGATCGGGGGCGTGCTGGGGGCGCAGGCGGTTCGCCATGTGCCGGGCGTGAACCTCTTTGCGCTTTTTGGATTTACTACCCTGACCGGCGTTGTGATTTCGCCCCTGCTTTACATCGTCGGCCAGACCAATCCCGCTTCGATATTTCAGGCGGGCGTGTTGACAGTAGGGATATTCGGCGGCCTGACCGCTTATGTGTTCATCTCACGCAAGGACTTCAGCTTCTTGCGCGGAATGGTGACGGTGGGCCTGATCGTAGTGGTTCTGGCAGGGTTATTGAACGTGCTTATAGTAGGATCGACCGCTCTGGGGTTCGCGATATCGGCGGCGGCGTTGCTGCTCTTTTCGGGTTTCGTGTTGTACGACACATCGAACATCATCCGCCGCTATCCGACGAACGAGTATGTGGCCGGGGCGCTATCTCTTTATCTGGACGCTTTCAACATCTTCCTGGCGTTGCTCCGATTGCTCAACGCAAGCAGAGACTGAATCGACGGAAACGATGAACGCGGAATGATGAATGATGAACATATACTGCGCGCGGCAGCAAATGACAGTTTTGAGTAGAGATACCATCGG
>JAKEHD010000605.1 GCA_022615215.1 Blastocatellia bacterium | reverse complement strand
CCTCAGGGCCGTGGCTATCACCGCCTCGAGTTACTCCACAGGGCAGTCGGTCACCTGGGTACAAGGGCAAAACGTCGAGATGTGGGAGCAGGGCCACCGAAAAAGTGCTCCCTGTACCCTGAATCTGAAACATATTCTTCGGCCGACGCAAAGAACTGGACCGCCTTCGAAACAAGGATGAAACAAGCTTCGCCATAGCCGGGCCGGGGCGAATCGGGAAAACATCCCTGGTGCGCCGCTACAAAGACGAAATGACTCGCGCACGCGATCCAAGAATGCGTTCTCGATTCTACATCAGTTTCTATGACTGCGAAGATACAAGCTCCAATGGAATAGCTCGGTTCTTCGCTATGGCGATTGATCCCTCGAATCGAAGCGCCAGGATGACCGCCGATGGCCTTGTGAGCTTTCTGCGCTATCAGCGCAAAGCTCTGGGCGGTCCTCTGGACTTGCTTCTCGACGAGGTAGATCTTATCTGCGAAGATTACGCTTTCAAGTTCCTTGGCGACGCAGCGAAGTTGGGTCTATGCCGGTTGGTACTTTGCGGAAGAGGCGTTTTACTTAAAACAATGTTGAGCGCGAAATCCCCGCTGGAATGCCGCCTGGAATTGATCCAACTCGAACCGCTTGATGAAAACTCTGCACGTGAGTTGATTTTTACACCGCTGGCAGACCTGGGTTTCACGATCATCGAACCGGACAGGGTCGGCGATCAAGTGTTGCGGTTGACCGGAAGGCTGCCTAATCTTCTGCAATTCTATGGACAGAAACTTGTAGAACTCGTTCTTGACAAGGAGACAGACACTATCTCCCCGCAGCACGTGGAAAAAATAAAAGGTGACTTCGTAACTGCCCAGTATTTTATAAAACCTTTGAATGATCTGGAAGATCCCGAAACTCGCCTGGTTGGATTGTCTCTCCTTAAAGAGGACTATAAAGAGTTTTCAGTTACAACCGTTATGGCTGTGGCAGATCGAGCAGGACTCAGCCTTGAGCATAAGCGCGCTCTTGAAATCTGCAACGATCTTGTAATCAACAATGTGCTGGCCTGGAACGATGGTTCATTCCGTATCGCCAATGAGGGATTATATTTCTACGCCCATAAGATGGGATACCTGGATGGAGCTTTAAAGGAAGCTCATCGCGCAATCAAGTCACGTTACTAATCTCCAGCGCCTGGAATCTGAGCAATAGGCGAAAAGAGGTGAGTGTTATGGTAGCTTTCCAATATCAGAAAATCAGCAAGGATTTTATCAAAGAGTTGGGTGAAAAAATCTCATCCGGCGAAAGCATGGTTTTGCTTGGACCTCGTTATGGCGGAAAAAGGTACGTTATATTCCGCCTTAGAGAGCTTTTAAAGGAAGAAGCGGGCCCGGTCGTGTATGTCCGGTTTCTTGAGGAACCGTCGATAATCACTGAAAAGCAGGCGTTGGAAGTTATTTCGAAGGCAGTTAGTCAAACTGCGGAGCTATCGACGAATGATTTTAAAGAGAATGACTTTTTGGGACCGCTTGACCGTCTCTACTCGCAGTCACAGAAGCCTGTCATCCTGCTCGCTGCAAATGTAGACGGCCTGGCCTATAATCTGGCGCGGCGATTTCTGGAGGGTGTGCGAACGCGAGTCGAATCTGGTCGGATGATCGCTGTTCTGAGCGGGGAGGATGACTTTCGAGATCTGGTTTATGGGCCGAAATCCGAGTTCATCTCTGCCAACCAGTTCGTGCTTCAGGGATACGAGTTGGACGAGTTCGAGGAATACCTCGGCCGGTATCAGCGCAATCTGCACGTCACGTTCGAATCTCACAAAGAAATGGTAAATCATCTCTGGGAGCTTACCGGCGGCAATGCCTACTTGTTGAGGGTCGTCCTTTGGGCATTACTCGAATCCCGAGCCCGGACGAATACCTCTCCGAACAAACCTATTAAAATCGAAGATATTCCTGATAAGCTCAAAACCATAGGCATTCCTGGCGTCTATGGGGCGCATATTTTTCGCCAGGCTACCCAACTTATTGATAGAGGATCGAAATGTTGGGAAGACCTGGAAAAACTCATCAAGGGTGAAACCGTGAATATTGGACTGGGGGAAGGCGCGCCTGGTCGGCTGGAGTTGGCGGGGGTGGCAGTCCGGGATATATCAACTGACAAGGCTCAACTTCAAATGTCATCTCCGTTAATGAAGGCATTTATCCAGAGGCACTATACTGATCGTCGTTTCGGAGACCTCTACGCAAGGATCGGCCAATGGAACAAAGCATTTGAGCGATATGACATCCTCGATCAAAAGGGATCGCTGCGACCATTGGGAATTGATGACAGGGCTGAGGTAGAAGCGACCATAAATGCGCTCTGCGCATCATTGTACTCTGAAGCTACGAAAAGCATCGAATCCGTAAAAAAGCTTTTTATTCAAGGCTGTCATTACATCCTGGGCTTTGAGGAGATTACCTTCTGGCAACGAGAAACCCGCCCACCCGGTGCAGGCTGGCAACCCTTGCTGCCGAATGGCAGCGTGCCGGATAAAAATGTGGTAGAACAAATCGCTACTCTTCTCTCCTTAGACAATTCTTTATCGCCGGGTCCGCTACCATTGCCTGATCCTTGGAATAAATATGCTGCGGCGGCGATATTGCCGACCTTGCGCTCCGACAAAAAAGTCGCTGTGGTTGTGGGCGATATGGGAAAGAAGGTAGTTATATCACGCGAACGCGAGCGGCTGGTTAAGCAAGCACTTGAACATTTCATTAAGGTATATACTCGCGCTGTTTCAGTGGATGTAACCCAGATGCGTCTTGAAGTGCGTGACAAGCATGTCGAAATCATGAACTCCATCTTTGATTCTCTGGGAAGAAATGTTCTGGATGTCCGTAATGTTCTTGCTATGGCTGCTCGCGGGTTGCGTAAGTTGGGATATAGCAGGGTTTTATTTTGTCTGGTCGACCCAGAACGCAAAAGAATTCAGGGCGTGCTTGATGATTCTGATGATCCTTCCGTCAATGTTGCGGAGATGACCGACTGGCCTTTGGATGATCCCACTGCCGATCTTCAGCCATATATAATTCATACTAAAAAACCAAAGATCATCGCGGACGCAAGCCAGGAGCCTCTGGCCAATAAAGAAGTGGTGAGGCGCGCCCGAATGAAGGCGGTAGCCATCGTACCCATTTTAAATCGCGATGGCGATGCTATTGGCACAATTCATGTCGAGCGAGAAGATGAGGCAGTTCCGTCTGAAGACGAGGTACGCGACTTGATGACATTCGGCCGCCAGCTTGCCACAGCAATCGAACAGAGCGAGCGAGTGAACTTATTGGAGTCGGCTTTAGACAAGATTCCTGAACCGATCGTTATAGTAGGCCGAAACGAACGGCCTCGCTATGCAAACAGGCCCGCCGCCGAACTCTTCGGATTACAAGACGGTTGGATAGACCATACTGCAATCTCTCTTTTATCCGGGCCAGACGCACATAACGCTGCCAAGCTTGTTCATGAGTCTCTTCTGTCAGGGCATCGGCTGGTTCATCACGTTAAAGGAATTGGTAAAGATTCAGGTTATCGCGGAGCGGTACTTTCCGACATCATTCAGGACTGGCGCAAGAGAACAGTTGGGGGATTACTCCATATTCAAGACCTCAACTATCTTTATAAAGTGTTTGAATCGCTCCGGCTCATTGCGGAAGCCAAGGAGACCGATTCTGCTGTGCTCTCCATTCTCGAAGCGACCAAGCTCCTGGGCCACAAGTGGGGACGATTGTACCTTCTGGATAAGGACGACCCTGACAAACTCGTAAGCGTGCATTCATTCGGTTATACAGACCCCATAGCAGAGAGTGAATTCAATCAGGGGAAAGTGGTCTTACCTCCTCGCAACGAGCCGGGACATGAGCACTGGTGGCCTATTGAACGAAAGACCCCTCTGGTTTTCTGTTGGAAAAAGGATGTTGAAATAGGAAAGGTGGTCATAACCTCACGTGGCCTGAAGGCCATCAACGTCAATCCGCAAAAGTCGCCTGGTCAGATAATGAAGAAACCAGGAGATTTCTGGATCGATTTTCCTTTGATGACCCAGGAAAAAGCTCTCGGTAAATTGTGCATTCAAGGCGACGAGAGTTTGCGACCGGAAGATTTCGAGTTGTTGAAAGTGCTTTCTGAAAAAACTTCCGAACTTTTAGACGCCTTCTTTCGCCGGGACCGCGATTTTGATGAACGAGAGCAGTTGATCAGAGTATCTGCGGCACAAAAGATCATGGCCGACATGTCCCACAACATCGCTACACGACTGGCCGCTTTGCCGGTCGTGCTATCGAGATACCGAATGCGCGAGGAAACCCTCAGTAGTTTAAAAGAGGTGAACGACGACTTTGCGCACATTATGGACGAAACATTGAGTATTATCAAGCGAGTAAAAGAACGACTGACTTCTGTTGTACCACATCTGGAATTATTGGATATCGTAGCCCAAATGGAACGCACTCTAAGATCGTCACTCCCTGACGATACCTGGACCCTTGCCCCCAAACATCCAATAGATGCAACCATCGATAGTCACTTATTAGAAATGGCTCTTCTCGAACTTATCCAAAACTCGAAGGATATGGCCGAAGACCACAAGAATATGAGGATTTCCGTTTCAGTCGAATCGGTACAAACCGATTCGCAGGATTGGGTAAGAATAATATATAGAGACAATGGTCCTGGGCTGCCTGAGGCTTTTAGAGAAAAAATATTTGAAGATTTTTTTAGCCATCGGCCTGGACGAAAGGCAAGTATTGGCCTGGGACTCGGTTTTGTTCGGCGTGTCGTAGAAGCGCACGCTGGAGTTATTAATCTGGGCATGCCTGACGAGGGGGCAGAATTCGTAATAGCAATACCGATACTAAAAATCTCAAATCAAACTAAGGAGGGATCTTATGTTTCGCATTCTGATAGTTGAAGATATAGAGGAGACGCGTAAGGCATTGCAGAGCCTTCTATCCGAAGCTTTCCCGAATTCTCTGATTGATACATCTGCGACAGTGGCGGAAGCACACGAATTCCTTGAAGTCATACGGAAAAAGGAATTGCTTTATCACGCGATCATTCTGGACTTCAAGTTGCCTAAAGAAAAAATCGGCGCACACGCTGAAATTGACGAATCCTTATGTCTTGCTGTAAGAGACATGGCTCCATCTTCACTGGTTATTCATATCACCGCGCATCCAGATGACGAATTAGTGGAGCGGCATTTGAGAAGGGTACATGAAGAGCAAATCGACCCTAGATCGCTCACACTGCCAAAGGAGGGAAGCAATTGGCCCATTCAATTATTGAAGAAGCTCAAAGCTTTTCTCTATGGGATCCCTATAGAGGAACGGATAAATAGTTTATTCGGAATAAACTCAATGGCAGCTACTGCGGCAAGAAATCGCATAGAGCGAGAGCGCCCTAAATCATGGAGTGAAGGAAGCATTACTCACGAACTTGCTGCTCTATGCCGTGATATTGTAACTCACTGGAACGATCTTGACGAATCGCTACAAGCAACAATCAAGACGATCTTTTACGTGGATGCCGAAAGCGATCCTATACGCGTCAGCCTGCTGCCTGTAACAAAAGAATAACTGCGGAGGAGATAATGCTGCTCACACCTAACTTGTACGAGGTCATCAAGAAGCTCCCGCTCACTATAGAGTCGGACCACTTTATCGTTCACTTCGGTCTTCGCAATCCTATTGACGGTAGGGGGTTAGGCCCAGGAGGGGTTCGCGATAGAGTTCTGGTGCTGAATGTTCTTTATGCCCTGGAACGCCTTCACAACACGATGACAGATAGCCCCTGGAACCGTGATAAACCGGAAGTAGGTGCTGGTGGGAGAACACATGTTTATCTCTCCGATAGTAGTCCATTTACAGCCACTGATGGTCAGGGTATCCCCTTCATCAACCTTCCCTGTAGAAACAATGACCCTACCACGCAGGCCGAAATTCGCCGTGCGGCGGCAGAAGCCGTTCACGAAGCGACTCACGTATTCAATCATCGAAAGCGGCCTTTTATCGATCTATTCACAGATCCCTGGGTGTGGTTCGACGAAGGGATGGCGCTGTTTATGGAAACCCTCGTAGTGCCAGGAAATCCCGATTACTGCCGGTTTCTCATGAATTGGATAGACATGCCAGAGATTTCTCTGGATGATATCCATGCAAAGTACCAGGCAGGCATGTTCATACGTTATCTATCGAAAAGGATTGGAAACGAGTTTATCAACGATGTATGGACAAAATCTCGTGAAACAGAAAAACCGCTGGAAGCACTCGTGCGGTTGATGCCGGCCGGGAAAATATTTCTATCGCATGACCCATCCGTCAAGGATATTTTTGCATCAGGCTATTGTCTGGATTCATACTTTTTGTCAGATCATGGGAGAGCTTTTCTCTCTCCAGAAGTATTCATCAGGTATGGAGAACGCGCCGTATCAGAGAGCGCAGTGTTGAAACCTGATTCCATCTGGGAAATCATGGATTCACTTGACCATCTCGCCTGCCGCTACTATCGGTTTTATTTGAAAGGCCAGGTCCCGAAACTTCGAGTTAGCCTCCGAGCCAGTGATTCCAATGGAGTTGCGCCGCTCAAGGCAGAGATGGCAACGGTGATTCTGGAAATGCAAAGAGGTGAGGTAAAACCACTACAAATAACTTCTTCTTCGGAATCAGGAGAAGCCTTGGAGGTATTTGCTGAAATGGATATCCAGGACTCTGAAGGGATCGATCATATCGTCCTCGTTGTCACCAACTGTGGGATCAAAGCAAACCATGATGACGGAAAGGAATACACCATTACTGCCTCGGCACTTTAGCCCAGCACGGTGCCTATATCTATAGCCGCCCCCGAACCGCCCTTCAAGCATTCGACTATGGCGAAAGACGTGAGGCTCGTCGCAATGAGCGATTCAAGGCTTATCGGCGCATCCGCGCGCCCGCGCGCCGATTCAAAAAATGCGCTTATCTCCGCCGCGTGCCCTTTGTCTTGAATGCTGCCGCCTAGTTTTATTTGTTTTCCTCCGCGAATGAAGCGCCCGCCCTTGAAATCGTCTATCGTCGCAATCGCGCGGTCGCAGAATATCTCTATGTGCTCTTTTGCCACCGATGCATCGCCGCTCGCCGCGTAGACTATCGAAGCGATAGACCCGTCTCTCATTCGCAAAGTGATCGCGCAGCTATCGTCTGCGAAACCGGCCGATTTGTTTTGAGCGACTCGTTCGGCCGAAACCTGTGCCGTCAGAGAGCCTGTCATATACTGAATGAAATCTATGAAGTGACAGACCTCGCCTATCACGCGGCCTCCGCCCTCCGCCGGGTCCAGAGACCAGTGGTCTTCGGGAAGCTGGCCCGCGTTCACGCGATAAACTATGGTCATCGGAGTTGAACGGTCGCCCAGGCGATCTTTGATCTCTTTCGCAATCGGAGCGAAGCGGCGATTGTAGCCCACCATCAGCAAGCCGCTCGATTCGCGCGCCGCCCTTACGACTTCTCTCAGATCTTCTTCGGTAATCGCCAGAGGTTTTTCGACGAAGACCGATTTACCTCGCCTCAGCGCCTCGGCCGCAAGGCGCGCGTGTGAGTCATGGCGGGTCGCTATGAAAATCGAGTGAGTATCTTTCGCGTCGAGCACCTGCTCGTAATCGGTCGTCGAAAAGTTGAATCCGAACTGCTCGGCGGTGTTTCGCGCGCTGACCCCCGTAGCGGTCGCAAGCCCCGTGAGCCGCACCTTTGGCAACCGGCGCACTAAGGGCAGCAACATGCCCCGCGCGAAGTTGCCCGCCCCTATGAAGCCTACGCCGAGTTCGTCCGCTTCGACCGTTTTAGCTCTGTGCGTTCTTATAGCATCCGTCGCCTTCGGTTCCGCATCCGCGTATTCAAGGACGACGCCGCAGTATCGCTCTCCCTTTCGGCCCATTATCAAGTCATAAGCTTCAGAGGCGCGCTCTATCTGAAAGCGATGAGTGGTGAGCAATTCCGTGTTGACTCTGCCTTCGCTTATGAGGCGCAAGAAAGCTTCCATGTTGCGCTTCTCGGTCCAGCGCACGTAACCGATGGGATAATCGTTCCCCTTCTCTTCGTATTCGGGATCATAACGGCCCGGCCCGTAAGAGCGCGAAAGCCTGAGTTCAAGCTCCTTCGCGTAGTAAAGATTTCTGGGCACATCCATTCCTACAAGCCCGACCACTACCACGCGCGCGCGGTCACGCGCCAGATCCCCTGCAAGCTCTACAGGCTCGCTCGACTTCGTTCCTGCGGTCACAAGTATAGAGTCCGCGCCTCGCCCTTCGGAAAAAGACCGGCAAAGTTCGCGCGCCGACGCTCCGTCGCTTGCCACCGCGTCTGCGCCCGATCTCTTCGCCAGTTCGCAGGCGGAGGGGTCTATGTCGATTCCCATGACGCGGCACCCAGCGGCTTTGAGAATCTGCACCGTGATCTGGCCGACAAGCCCGAGTCCTATGACGACCACCACTTCACCCAAACGAACATCGGATTGGCGAACGCCTTGCAGGGCTATAGCGCCGACCGTTGTATAGCAGGCGGATTCGAGAGACACGCCCTGTGGAAGCTTCGAACAGAGATTTTTGGGGATGAAATTTATCTCGGCGTGCGATGCGTAACCGGTGCCCGCGCAGGCTACGAGGTCTCCAACCTGAAACTCCGTCACCCGGCTCCCTACCTCTATCACCACGCCCGACGCGCTGTAGCCGAGCGGTTTTATCTGGTTGAGGCGCGCTTTGACTTTTTCATAAGTCGAACGCAGCCCCTCGCGTTTGAATGTGTCTATTACCTGTCGGACGAGGTCGGGCCTTTCGCGTGCTTTGCCGATGAGAGAACTCTGAGCGGTCTCGACCGTCGCGCGCTCGGTCCCTGCGCTGATTAGCGTATAAGCGGTGCGAACGAGCACGCCGCCCGGCCTGAGCGCAGGAGGCGGAAGCTCCTCGACCGTGAGTTCCCCCGTGCGATAATTCTGGATTATTTGCTTCATCATCCGATTATCAAATCATCGGATAAGTGGCGCGCGTCTGATGCCTGTGATTCTGAAGGACTTTATGCACCTGGCGAGGGGTCACTTTTTCGATTCGTCCCGCTATGCTGTAGTGCAACCCGTGTTCGGGCGGCGCGGGAGATGCCAGGTACTCTTTGTAAGCGTCGAGTATCTGCTGTTGTATTTCGGGCAGAGGGTCGGGCACGTTGGCAAAGGTCCGCTCGTCGTCGTGAAGAACGTCCAGCCATCTGAGCACCTGCCAGCGGGTGACGTACTCAAGTTGCTCGGCGATCTTGGCGGGCAACTCCGTCAGGCGGTAGCGCTGTTTTTCTATCTCCTGCCAGTAGAGTTTTTCTATTTCGAAAAGCTGCTGGCGCGAAGGGTTTGGCGTGGGCGATTTCTGGTATTCGCCAACCGACCACTCGCGAATGGCTTTCATAACCTGTTTGTAGGGCACGTTGAGCGTGACGCTGATGGCGCGGCGGCGTCCGCCTTCCGGACGGTGCCCGCTTTCGACGAATCTCTGATACATCTCTATGGCGCGGGCCTTCTGTTCTTCAGTGATTACTATCTGCGCCTGATGGAACTCGCGGAGCACATCGGCCACCAGTTGCCGCTTCACCCACAGCTTGTTGGCGATTTGAGCATGCACGTCTCTGAGAAGGGTTTCCTGTTCTTCGAACTCTTCTTCATAGACCTTTATAATACGTTCGCGAATTTCGGAAGTGAGCGCATCGACTTTGGGCGCGCGCGCGATTCGCTTTTTGCGGGGAGCCGCAGCCGGGCGACCCGCCGGTGCCGCAGAGCGGGGCGCGGGACTGCTGGCCCTGACCGGAGCGGGAGGTCTCGGCACATGCTTGACCACGCGTTTCTTCACGCATTTCAAGCAATAGAGTGCCCTTCGATCGGGCGAGAAGAAGGTCGTATTACAAACCGAGCACGTTTTTCGAAATTTCATTCCACTCATAACAATCCCTAAGTCTAATTTCTAAATGCATAAACTTCAACCCTTCTCGCAACACGAAGGGCTGTTGCAAAATATCTGGGAGCGCACGCTGGAAGCGTGCCGAGCCTGGTTTACAGGGAGATCGGCGCTCCCCAGGGCATGCAGGCAGGATGCCTGCGCTCCCAGGCTGCTCTCTGCCGGTAAGTTCACATTTATGTTCGCTCATCGAAAGCATAAGGCTCTCACATATCGGCCAGCCGCTCGACATCTATTATATGCACGCGCAGGTTTCCGCTCTTAAAAAAAGAGGCCGTCGGCAAGTCGAACTCTCCCTTCGAATTTCGATCTTTAACAGGTTGTTTGCCGCTCGAAACGGGGCGGATTTTTTTAGGAGATAGAGCTATGACGCCTTCGAGGCGGTCTGCAAGCAGTCCTAATTGCGCCTCTCCTTTTATGAGAATCAGGCGGCGCTTTGCCGCTTTCCGGGCGGCGTTGAGGCTGAGGTCGCAGACGAGCGTCATGCGTCCGCGCACGCTCGCCACGCCGATTATAGGATCGGGCGGGCTTGGGAGCGGCGAAATCCGGGGGCAGTCGACGACCCCTTCAGTATGCTCGACACGAAGGGCCATCAACTCATCGTTTACAGTAAAGGTCAACACCGACACCTGATTCGCCTTTCCTTTAGAGGTCTCCGGTTCATCGAGGTGCATCGGTATGGCCCCCCAGGCCGGTTTGCCCTGCACGCCTTTTGCCTTTTTGCCTTTGCTCATTAAACTAATCGGAGTTTTGGATCGATAAAGTTTCTCACATTCTCAAGCCTTTGAGAAGCAGCGATCACGCGAGAGCCTCAAGGCGAGAGTTTCGAGACTGCCACGCATCACGATCTCACATCCTCAAGCTCCTGAGAATCAGCAAGCTCGATAAATCCAAGACGGGAGCGACATCGCCTCCTTCGAGGTCGACAGCGCCCGTCACCCCTTTGATCTTTCGGGCGAGCGATCCGAGCGACTTCACTATTATTTCGCGCTGTTCATCGAAGCGTTCCACAGCCACAGCCACATGCAGGCCGGCGGCCCGCGTGATAAGGACCGGCACTCGCTGCCGCGCCGAAGCCATCTCGCGCAACCGTGCGCGTGGAGGTATCGAAGCCGCATGCTCCGTCTCTCCGGGCCGACCGAGCACCCTCGCCCCTCCCAGAGCGAGCAGGTATCTCAACTCGACAAGCGGAATCGTATACCCCCGCCAACGGATGCTCCGCTTCCCGTCGCGGCCCAGTATGTCGTTCGGAGCTACGTAAAGCAACTCGACGATCTGTCCTACGTTGATCGCATATCGCCACTCGCCCACCCGCACGATGAAGGCCGAGATCATTACGAGCGTGGTCGGCACAACGAGTTCGAATCGCGTCCCTTTGCCTTCATCGGAAAAGACAAGTATCTCTCCGCCCAGTTCGTGTACGGCGCGCTCTACGGTATCGAGTCCCACGCCCCGGCCCGACACCGAAGATACTTGTTCGGCTGTAGAAAATCCGGGGCGAAAAATCAAGCGCAGCGTCTCTTCCTGGCTCAACTCTTCATCGCTCGCGAGAGCGCCTATCTCTCGGGCGCGACGGCGCACGTCGAGAGGGTCTATGCCGCGCCCGTCGTCGGATATGGCTATGATCGCCCGCGCGCCTTCGAGTCCCGCTTCAAGCTTCACACGCCCGCGGGCCGACTTCCCGGCCCGGCGGCGCTCGGCGGGAGATTCCAGGCCGTGATCTATAGCGTTGCGCAGCACGTGATATATGGGATCGCTTATGCGGTCGACTATAACCTTGTCGAGTTGCGTCTCGCGCCCTGCGATTTCGACCGACACCGCTTTGCCGAGGTCGCCGGCCAGCCGCTCGGCCAGGCGACTCGCGCGCGTGAATGTCTGCGTGAGCGAGACCATTCGAAGCTCGACCAGTCGCTCTTCGAGTTCCAGAAACTCGCGCTTGATCTTCCTGCCGCTCAGTCTCAGGTCGAATCTCTCCCTAGCGCCCAACCCGGCAGCATCCAAAAACCGGTCGGCCATCGAGGAGAGCTTCTGCGTCTCTATAGCAAGCTCGTGCGCCAGGCCCGACAGATCGTCTATCTGTGATAACTCCACGCGCACGCTCGGCGAAAGCGGTCTGAGCGATTCGAATACGGAAGGCGATTTCGCCGACGACTTCTTTTCCTCATGGGGCGGGGTCTGAGAAGCGGACAGTAAGCGGTAGGCCGTAGGCGGCAACTGCATCTCGTCTTCACTTCTGCTTTCCGCCTTCCGCCTTGATGGGGGATTCAATTGCGATACGCGCCCGCCGAACGGTTTCAGGATGCGCCTGATCTCGGAGGCTTTCAGAAGGGAGGCTTCTATCAGTTTGAAAGCGACCCGATCGGGGCCGGTCGCTTCTCCGGGAAGAGTCGCTATGAGTTCGCCGTTCTCGTTTAACTCCGCAGCGAGGGCGCGATACCCGGCATCGAGGGCTGCGGCCTCGAATCGAACGTTGATGGCATAGAGCTTGCGGTCGGCGGCGAGGTTCTCGATGATTCTGCGGCGCTCGTATTTCGTAAGCAAAGCGCGTTCTCTACTCGAAAGGCCCGGCAGTTCGACCTCCGCGTTTTCGCCGCTCGCGGGCGCGCGGGCCGCAATCGTGGTTATGACTTCTCGCAGCCGGTCGAAGTCCTCCGGGTCGGCAGACCCGCGCACGGCATTGCCAACCAATGAGGCCAGCCCTGCGCCCGCTTCCCTGAGAGCGGCCGTCGTCTTCCGGTCCAACAAGCAGTGGCCCAGCCTTACGCGGTCGAGCAGGTTCTCGAATTCGTGCGCGAGCGATTTCACCTCTCCAAGCCCCATCATCCCTGACAGGCCCTTGAGCGAATGCACCGTGCGGAATATGCGATTGATGAGATACACTTCCTGGCCCGGTTGCGCGCCGAGCGAGTCGAGGTCTGAAAGCAGAGAGTCCAACAACTGTTCGGTCTCGGAAAGATACTCACTGAGTAACGCCTTGTCTTCCATAATAGATACGCATAAAGATTTCTTTCTTGTCGCCTTCGCGTAGCGTCTCAAGAAAGAAATCTTTGGAAGAAAGAAATCCTTATGCGACTCATTGCTTCGTAGTCGTGGCGATTGAAGCGATCTGGCCCGCGTCGAGGTCTCGCTTTATGGCGTCGAGTATGCCGTTTATGAACTGGGTCGCCTCGAAGGTCGAAAAGCGCCGCGCTATCTCAAGGGCTTCGTTTATGACGACGGTCCTCGGCGTGCCCGGCTCGTAGAGAAATTCGTAGATGGCGAGCCTCAGGATATTGCGGTCCACAACAGCCATACGCGAAATGCGCCAGTTTTCGGCCCGTTTTACGATCAGACTATCTATTTCTTCGAGGTGAGAGATTGCGCCCGTAGCTAGATGATTGGAAAAGTCCCTGGCCACATCTCCGATTTCATCGCCGAAGCTGTCCCAGTAAGTGCTTATAAGTTCTTCGACCCGCGGTTGCGCGATATCGTATTGAAAGAGCATCTGTAAGGCACAAACGCGGGCCTTACGCCTGGCACCCATATTGAAAACCCGATCCTTGAGTTATTATTTTGAACAGCCGAATCAAACCGTAGCGGATTGGCACAAGATGCCGCGCGAGGCACCGCAAATTCAAGCTCTCTGTCCGTGCAGCTTCACACGGGCTGAACTCTGCCACCGGTACGAACCTGCTCCGGTTCGATTCAGTCAGACCGCCCCCCGTCGAATTCGCGATAAAGATTGGCAAGCTCGATGGCCGACATTGCCGCTTCGAATCCTTTGTTGCCGGACTTGGCCCCGGCACGATCTATGGCCTGTTCGAGATTATCGGCCGTAACCACTCCGAGAGCTATGGGGAGATCGGTTTCAAGCGATACTTGCGCGATTCCTTTGAAGACTTCCGATGCGATGTATTCATTATGAGAGGTCTCGCCGCGAATGATGACGCCGAGGCAGACTATCGCGTCGTAATTGCCGCTTGCGGCCGCGCGCCGGGCAGCCATGGGCAATTCGAAAGAACCTGGAACTCTCACTATGGTGATGGCATCACCGGACGCGCCGAGCCGCTCGAAACCGTCCAGTGCGCCGCTGATCAATCGGCTGACCACGAAGTCATTCCATCGGCTGGCCACGATCGCAAAGCGAAGCCCTTCTGCGCTCAACCGCGATGAGGCCACCCGCCTCGCCCAATCGGAAGAGACAGAACCCCGGCTCCTCGAGGAGTTGCCCGCCAAATTCCCCGGTG
>JAKEHD010000604.1 GCA_022615215.1 Blastocatellia bacterium | reverse complement strand
GTTTGAAAAGATGCTCGAAAGAGGATGATAGTGCATTAAAACTGAGACCTGCAAAGCGAGCCTGCGCGTAGCGCTTAGTTCAACTGCCGTTGGGGGGATTACCGCCGATTTTTCGGAACCGCACCCATTGCGTTATGAGGAGGTGTTTGAAAAGATTTCTTCGGAGATAACTGCACAGGCTCCCTCGTCCCATAAGGACGACTGAATTTAGGCAGGTCATTTATGGCCTGCACATCGAGTTAGCGCATACCTCGTCGCGTCAGCGACGATTGAATCGCCTGTTTTATTTCAACCGTCGCTACGCGACGAGCAATGTATTCTGCTTGACCTGTTACCGGGCCTTGAAAGACCCGGCTAAATTCAGCAGCCGCGCGAGCGGCTGAAAAGATTCCCCGAAAAAACCAATAGCCGGAAGCAATCCTTATCGCCTCCGGCCGGTATGTCGCCCCCTCCAGAGCGTCAGTCGATTTTCATATCAAAAACTGAGTCGCAGGCCGAATTGTATCTGCCTCGGATCGCCTGCCGCTGTAGGTCGGCCGAAACTCGCAAGCGGTTGCGGTCCCGGCCCGAACGTCCGGTTCGGTATCTGAAAGTTAGTCCGGTTCAACGTGTTGAAACTCTCTGCTATCGCTTCAAGCCCGAAGCGTTCGGTGAAGCGGAACCTTCTGCTCAACCTCAAATCCAATGAAGCGAAGTCGAATCCGCGCCCTGTGTTTCGCCCTACTCTGACGGGCCTGTCGTTTACGTTCGTGTCGAAGTTGCGGTCGCTCCCCGTCTGTATGTTGAAAGGCAGGGCCGATTCATAAGCGAAAATGTAGCTCAACTGAAAACCTGCGAGGATGCGCCTGTAATCGCTGTCGTCCGTCGCTTCGGGCGTCTCGAACGAACCGCTCACGACGAGCCGATGGCGCTGGTCATTGTCCGATAGCCCCCGTTCGTCGCGTATGTCGAAGCTGTTCTGCGGCGAACTGAAGAAGAAATTGCCCGACGTGTCTATGGCTTTCGACAGTGTGTATGACACTCGCGCGCTCGCCCATCGAGCGAAACGATTGTTGAACGAAACGACCATCCCGTTATAGTAGGAATCGCCTGCGCTCACCGTCCGGCTCACGTTCGCAAATCGCGGGTCGGGCCTTCCGAGATTAGGCACTCCGAGCCGCGCGGCGTCGGCTGCCGATAGAGTAGGCACGTTGACGTTGTGCCCCATTATAAGGTGCAGTCCGCGCAGGTGTATGTACCCCACAGAGACCGAGGCCATAGCATTAAGCTGCCGCTCGACCTGAAGATTCGCCTGATAGCTGTAGCTGTTTTCTATCTCGGTGTCGATGGTCGTTATGCTCGTCAACTGTCCTTCGGGAAACGATGCCAGGCGGTTCGGCCAGGAGGGAGCGCCCGGCTGCCCGAATACGAGCACTGCGGTCTTGAACTTGATACCGTCGCGTTGCAGGGCGTTCGATGTCGCGCGCAGAGGTATGCGGTCGTAGTATATGCCGCCGCTCGCGCGTATGACGGTCTTGCGGTCGCCCGGCGCATAAGCGACTCCGAGCCGAGGCGCGAAGTTGTTCGCGTCCGTCTCTATGGGGTCGGGCAGCCATTGCGCGTCGTAGCGAAGCCCCGCATTGATCGTCAGGTCCGAGCGCGGTCGCCATTCATCCTGAACGAAAAAGCCTAGATTGGGATTCGATTGGAATTGCTCAGGCTCTCCGAACGTCTGCTGAAAGTTTATGTATTGCCCGGCCAGGAAATTGGCAAGGCTCGCGAACGTGTATACGCCCTGAACAGAACTCGGAAAAGTTATGTTCACTCGGTTGTACAGGAAATCAATTCCGCCCTTGAGCGAGTGCGCCCCTTTTTGCGTCGAGATGTTATCGACCAATTCGTAGAGGTCTATCGCTCGCGCGGTCGGCGAAAAGGTCGCCGTCCCGAAACTCGCCACGCCTGAGATATTGATCGCAGGCCCTATGCTGTCATTGACGGGCGCTTCGAGGCGACTGCGCGTGAATTGAAAACGGGCTTCGTTGATGGTGCTGGAGGAAAACGTCGTCACGTTGTTGAGAGCGAAAGTCTGATCGCGGTTGTCGAGGTTGCTGCCCCTGCTTATGGCATTGAGTCCGCCGACCGTCCGTGAATTCGCGCTCGTTATGTCGTAGAGGTTATAGCGCGCAGACATCAGATTCGATTCCGAGAGCTTGTGGTCCAGCCTTGCGAAAAAATTCGTCGAATCGAGTTCGGTCGGGAACTCTCCCGTTTCGATAGGCGGCCCGCCGTAGTTTACACGGTCGAGTTCGCTGTTTATGGCGGCGACGTTTGCGGGCGAGATGGTTATGAACCCTGCGCGGTTCTCGCGCGTCTGTTCGAAGTTCGAAAACAGAAAGGTCCGGTCTCTATTTATCGGCCCGCCGATGCTCGCCCCGTATTCGGCCCGCGTCAGAGGGTCTTTGCGCGTGGCGAGCGGATTGCGCGCGTCGAGCTTCTGGCTGCGGAAAAAGCCATAGAGCCGCCCGCGCCATTCGTTCGTGCCTGATTGAGTGATGATATTGACCACGCCGCTCGAAGCGCGGCCGAACTCGGCTATGCCGCCGGAGGTGACGACCTGAAATTCGCGTATGACCTCCTGGCTGTAGAACGAACCCGACAGCGCCGCCGCGTCGTCGTTCGATGATAGGCCGTCGACTATGAAGCTGTTGTTGAGATTGCGTTGCCCCGCTATGGATATCCCTGTGCCGGGCACTGCCGAGGTTTCGGCGAATCGCTGATTGCTGCCCGTGTTTGTGCGCGATGCGGCCGGGACTAACAACGCAAGGTCGAGGTAATTGCGCCCGTTCAGCGGAAGCGAAGAGATTTCGCGCGGGGTCACGGCTTCCGCAACCTGCGTGCGCGCCGCCTCTACGGCAGTCGCTTCGGTTGTGACTGTGACTTTCTCGGATACTCCGGCCACAGAGAGTTTGACCGTAACGTCGAGTGTCTGGCCGACGTGCAGGCGCACCTGTCTTGTGAAAGCGGCGAACCCCGCGTGCTCGACCTTCAGATCGTAAGCGCCCGCCGGGAGATATGGAAAGCGATAGCGCCCCTGCTCGTCCGTTGCCGCAGTCCAGGTGAGATTTTTTTCTGTGTTCGTTGCAATGATCGAAGCCTTTCCGATCGTGGCTCCGTTCGAGTCTTCGACTCGGCCAGTGAGCGTCGCCGAAGTGACCGATTGTTGCGCGAATGCCTGCAATGCGCTCCATAAGAGTGCGAGGAGTATGCCGAGCCGTATTGATCTATCGGCATAAGCCTTTCGTCTTGGTTTCATTATCGTGCCTCCTTTGAGTCTGTCCTTTCTCGAATGGTTCCAGGCACGACGCATGCGCAGCAGCCGTCCTCCGGCCATGCGCAGCCGGAGATAATGCGCCGCTCAAGCGGACACCTTGCGTCGAATGCTCGAAGAGCATTTCGAAAATGCGCAAGCAGCGCCGTCGACCTGGGCTATCAAGTTGGAAGATTCAAACTAGAGGAGGCGAGCGTGGAGAGGAGGGTCCGCGTTCTACAGGTCCGCGAATGAATTGAAGCGGTTTCTGTTTGCTCACGACAGGGATTGAAAAGTCCGTGTGAGCGGCGGCGCGAGCCGTATCGCGCGAAACCGGGAAATTGGAAGATTGAGGTGTTGCGCACCCGTCGGGGCAGGTATTAGCGATCTGCTCCCCGTAGATTCTTTGCTCGTCTTGCGGTATCCGGCCTTCGATGTATGGTTGAGCGGGATTGCAGCAGCAGAAGCCCTCCTCTATACAGCAGGCCATCGAGCAAACTGGCGGGGGACCGTTTATGAGCGCAGCCGGAGTGGAAGCCCACCCTGCTACGAGCATAAGCAGCGCGACGAGAGCGCGGAGCCTTGCGTAAGGATTTGGTCCGTTCGCCATCATTTCGTCATAATCCTGTTTTCATCCCACTGATGTGATGCAAGCCAATTACTATAATCTGAACTGGCCGCATTCTATTTCACCCCGGCTTCAAATGTCAACCAAGATATGATTTTCATACCATTGCCTGTCGAGATCGTTTCAAGCGGGCGAGGTCGGCGGAGATGGTACATCGTTTTTGAGTGATACCCCCGATGACCTGCCTGTAGTGCCAAGACCGATTCCGTGAACAGGTATGTGTTCAGACAAGCAAAAAAACTCACCACGGAGACACGGAGGCACAGAGGTAAAGAGTTCTTTCTTGGTTTTTCTCCGTGTCTCCGTGTCTCCGTGGTGAAATCCCATTCCTATTCTGAACATACGTGAACAGCCCTTCCTTGAAAGAGCAGATTCATTAGAATAGAATCTCTGACCGTAACCCCTGCAATTATTCATTGAAATGGAAAGGAGCGACCTATGCGCCTGAGAATCTGCCTGATGGTTTGTATGCTTGCGCTGCTTATAGCCGCATTTGCGACGGCTCAACAAAGAAACGTCAAATCGCTTTCCGAAGCCGCTTCGAATAACTCTTCAGACTGGCCCATGTACGGCCGAGACCTCGCCGGGTCGCATTACAACCCGCACGAAAAGAAGATCACCCCTGAGACGGTCGCGCGCCTCAAACCCAAATGGATATTCGAGACCATGGCCGATGTGTCAAGCCAGCCTACCGTAGTCGAAGGGGTCGTATACTTCGGCTCGTGGGACGGCAAGGAGTACGCCCTCGATGCGAGCACGGGTAAAAAGATATGGGAGTATGAATGCGTCAACTCCTCGCGAAGCGGCGCGGCCTACGGCGACGGCATGCTCTTTTTCGGAGACATATCGGGCTGGCTCCACGCGGTAGAAGCGAAGACCGGCACGCCGAAATGGAAGGTGAAGATCGACTCGCACAGAGACGCGGTTGCAACGGGGTCGCCCCTCTATTACAACGGGCGCGTTTACATAGGAACCTCTTCGCATGAAGAGGGCGCAATCCTGAAGTACAAGGACTATCAATGCTGCACATTTCGCGGATCGGTTGTCGCCTTCGACGCGAAGACCGGCAAAGAGGTCTGGCGACACTATGTCATACCTGAGACCCCTAAGCCGCAGGGTAAAAACAAAAAAGGCGTGACGATAATCGGCCCGGCGGGCGGGGCCGTATGGTCTACGATAGCCCTGCACCCGGAAGCGAACCGTATTTATGTTTCGACGGGCAATCAGTACACAGGCCCGGCTTCGAAGTTCCCGAACGCGATAATCGCGCTTGAGTTGAGCACAGGCAAGATGGTCTGGTCCAATCAGACCACGCCTAACGATATATGGACATTCGACTGTCGCAACGACCCGGATTGCAGCGACCTTGACTTTGACTTCGGGACCATCCCCATAACCTTCAAGGGACCGGGCGGCAAACGACTCGTGGGCGCGGGCCAGAAGAGCGGATGGTTTTATGCGCTAGACCTCAAGGACGGAAAGCTCGTCTGGAAGACCGAAGTGGGACCGGGCGGCAAGCTCGGCGGGATAGAGTTCGGCAGCGCGACCGATGGCGAAATGGTGTATGCCGCGATATCGAACTTCCCGCGTCAGGGGTCAGTGTCGGCGCTCGACGGCGCTACGGGAAAGATTCTCTGGCAGACGCCAAGCCCTGATAAAGGGTCCAATTTCGGCCCTATCACCGTCACGGGCACAGGCGATAATCGCCTCGTCTTTGCAGGCTCGAACAGGAATTTCATTCGCGCTTACGATGCGAAGGATGGAAAGATACTCTGGGAGTTCGACACAGGCGGCGCAGTGGGGGGCGGCCCGACCGTAGTCGACGGCACGCTCTATGTCGGTTCGGGCTATACGTTCCTGCGCATAGGCAAAACCAACAACAAGCTGTATGCATTCTCGATAGACGGGAAGTAAGGGCAGTGCATTCGTCAACGAAACACGTGTCAGTAGCCCGACTGTAAAGGAGGGCTGGGCAAACGATCCCCAAGCCCTCCCTTATGGTCGGGCTACTGACACTCATCGCTTCGAATCCCGAACAGTTTTTTGCTGACGAAACCGATGGCAAGGCTTGCGATTGATGCGATCAGAATGTTTGCGGCCAGGCCCTCCCAAAGAATCACGATGCCGGACACACCGGTCGTACACAAGCTGAACGGAAATCCGAATTCAACATCACCGTCATCGAAATATATCTGGTCGTACCTGTGGTTATAGCTGTAGATGTTGGCGGCATAGAATGCGATCAGGCTGAAGAGGAAGACGAGCGGAAAGATATAAGGCCGAACGACGGTTTGAATGAATGTGTTGATGGCGATTGTCAGAGCAACGAGCGGATGAGCAGGCGATGAATCCGGAATGCGTTGCGTATCCAACTTGTCAATTTGTATCCCACGATTTATCAACTCGGCTCTGGCATAAGCAATCGCTTCGAGGCGGTACTGAGCATAATCAGCATAGACCATGCTTAAAAGTCGCTCGTCCGGCAATTCGGATATTCTCTTCATGAGTTGATCCGGCTTGCTACTCATGGTTCTTTCCCTTGCGTATGTCAGACAACGGCCAGTTCTATGCCCGGTCCAAATCTGAGAGAGTCCGCGTACTCGATGTGCAGCACTCGCCTTGCATCTTTCGTTCGCGCCTTTGATGAGGAATGAATGAGAAGCGGTCTCATGGCGAGCGCGCCTCCCTTTGGAATTTCGCACTCTACAAACCCGCGCTCTTTCACTGCCGCGCTTATCTCTTCGTCTGTGAGGACTCCGATAAGGTGAGAATCGGGTACGACGCGGAGCGGGCCGTTGCCGCTCGAAGAGTGATCGAGATGGACGCGCAGGGCTACTACTCTTGAGAGCGCCCACGTGGGCGCATGCGCGTAAATGATACCGGCCTTGTTTGACCAGGGCCCCCAGTCGGGCGCATCGAAGCGAGCCTTCAGAGGCAATGCAGTATCCTGATGCCATACGACGAGCCAGTTGGCACGGGACTGTTTTTCAAACAGCGTCGCCCGAAAAGGAAATGGCTTTGCGCCAAGCTCCCGGCGAGCGATAGAGATGAGACGCGGGTCGCGCGCCAACTCTGCGATCTGTGGCACGGCCAGAAGGTGCCTCGCTCCCGCACGGCTGCGGATTACTGCGGCGCTTGAGAGAGCATCAAGCAGGGCGTCGCATTCGTCATTCGATAAGACGCCTTCCAATATGCGAAAGCCCTGCTCATCGATTTGAGAAATAGCCATTTGCACACGCCCGCATCGTCAGCTAATCTGCCTTTTGCCAACGCCTGCCATCCTGCTCTCTACATCATACTTTCATCAGCCGACGGGCCATAGAGAGAAGGCACCGGTATATCATTGAGCCTGAGATAAACGCCCAACTGCGCGCGGTGATGTATGCTGTGATTCATGACTGCGCTTCGCAGTACGGCGATGCGAGGCAGAGTGAAGACTTTCTCTCCGCCTGAGAGCAGCGTCCAGGGTTGGAAGAGGTGTTCGTCGCTCGCCCCTTCTATCGCGGCCCTCGCCGCTACGACATTCTTGTCGAACCTTTCAAGAAGTTGCTGCTGTGAAGCAGCCAGCGGAGCGCGAGGCGGCGGCTCGCCCGGCGGGGCCATATCGAGGCTGTCCTGATTGATAGCCTTGACGGCCCAGGTCAGTATGTTGGCTATGTGCGAGGCCAACTCTCCCATAGCCCATGACTTTTCATGGGGCTTCCAGTCGAATTTATCATCCGGGACGCGCTCAAGCGTCCTGCGAGTGTTCGCCATCTCGTGATCGAATTCCGGTAGCAGCGCTTTGCTCAGTGCCATTGTCTTCCTCCAATTTCGGTGTTGTGTCTCTGACGATCAATGGAACAGGACGGGTTTATTTTAACCTATTTCACCTTCAGTTTCGCCCGCAGCCGCCAGTTGGTAATCCGAGCCGGGACGGGGTCGGACCCGGACACATTACCATCCTCAAGGTCTACGAATACATTGTATGTGCCCGGCGGCAAATCTATCGGAGGCGATTCTTCCTGATTCAGTATGCAGGCCGAGTTGCTCTTTCCCCGCGTGGTCAGTACCAGCGCATCGTCGTTCTTTCCCTCTTCTCTTATATGGTAGGTCACGGTCGTTCCGGGACGTATCCCTGCGGCGGCGAGCAGTATACGTCCGCCTCGCGGGACGTAATCCCGTCCGTCCGGGTAGTCCCACCACGTGTGGCTGAATTGCGAACATGCGAATGACCAGACGTAATAATGATGATACCCGGAGCCATACACGCCCTGCATCCAGCCTAAAGATATTTTCGGATACTTGCGACGAAAATCCGAAAAGAGGTCTTGCGCTATCAGAGAGGTATCGAGCCGTACATCTCTGTAGCTCGCCACATTGCTTTCTCTGCTTTTGAATCTGACTCCATAAGTAGGGTCATAGAGGTGCCATTTCCCTCTATAGTAAACCTCGACCACGGCATGCGTGTTGGGAACGGCCTCGCGGTCGCTCAGATGTATCACTCTTGTGGGATAAGCGACTGCGAGAACGGCGGCCATGGCCGTGCCCAGATGGCCGCAGTATTGCGACCCGCGTTCGAGGATGCGACGCGGCGAGCCTAATTCCCACGCTGTCTCCCTGTAGTTGAGCTTTTCGGCGATATAGCGATTGACGGCATCTATACGTTCTTCATCTGATATTTTCCCTTCGGTCAATCGGTCGAATAGCTCTCTGTAATAATCCCTGTTTCGGAAATCATAACCCTCGTAAGTGACTGAGCTGATCCCCGGCAGATCGTAGAGGTCGACCTCGTAACCGAGTTCGGGATTTATTCTCCCTATGTCGATAATCGCTTCGGCCGGAGGCTCGCAGGGCACGGATATCCGCACACTTCTTCCTTTTTGATCGCCGGTCGAGAATATAAGATCGTAAGTCGCGCCCGAGTACCAGGTCACGCCGGGCAGCACGAATCGCCCTTCGCTATCGCAGAGGGCAGCCCAGCCTGAGCGCGAGTCGAGAACCTGCACCTGCGCGCCGGGAAGTCCCGATTCTCCGACGATGGATATGAGCCGGGGTTCGCGGTTATTCCACTTGCTGAGAGTCATCTCCGCTTTCGCGCTTATACGCTTGAGCTTATAGCGGGCATAAGGCGACAGGAAGAGAATCGCCACAAGGAGCATCACCAAAACGAGCGATGTCCTGACAGCGGCCGAGCGCGATAGTTTCTTATCGAGGTTGTATGCGTTTTTCATAAAGCCTTTGAACAGGGGTTCAGAGTACCGCCTTCAGGCGGAAAGGACTGGCCCCGTCAGCCTATTCCGGCTGAAGCCGGTACTCTGAGCACTCGCTTCTCAGCCTCCTTGCTCATCTACAAGCTTCAAATAGCACAAGTCGTGATTACCTACTTGCTACAACCATAAGCGACTCATAGAACTTGTGATCCTCTACGCCGCATCGATATTGGCTCAGGGCGATGATACGACTTTATACGTTTGGATCAAGCCGTGTATTGCATCTCCAACACTTCTTTTTTATCGTACCAGCCGTTGACCTGCTTTATCATTTTATCTATTTCTTTATTCGTAAGATTCTTTGACAAGGGGACTTTGACAACCACGTCATCCCTTTTTTCGGCAGCCTTCGTAATCAAATTTTTAGCCCACTCGCTGAATACAAGCTCAGTATCTTCGTCCTTTTTGACTATCGGTTCTTTTATCCAGCTATAAAACCCTTTGTCGGTTTCCATGGAAAAAACGAAAAGGCATACGGGAGTGGTGGAGTTTTTAAACACCATGCACTCTTCATAAGAAAAAGAGATTTCAACTTCGCTATCGGCATTCTCAGGTGTTCTTTTGATCGATTGCTTGCCTGTGAAATATACGATGACTGTTCGATTAGTGGCCGAGCCGTCTTCGAGAATCGTAACGGCGACGCCGGGAAAGTCTTCCAAAGAATCGATGCCGCTGACAGAAATGTCGTCTCGACGTGTCAAATAGACTATCGCAAGGCTCTTTGCTCGGAATAATAAAAGCGATCTATCTATATCTTTGGCGCTCATAGTATCAACTCCATTCCGGGTCCAGAAATCTGGAATTCAGTTTTACCTGCGGATATGCAGCCCGGAAATCACGAACCTCTTTCCACAAATTCGTTCTATTCGCTTTATTGAGAGGAAATTTTGTCGATATACGGGAAATATCATCAGCGTACTCACCATTCGCAGAAACAATATACCCTGTTTCCTTGATCTCATCTACCCCCCACGATGTAAGTAGGCGCTGGATATGCTGCCAATTCCAGGACTTTTTCCTTTGTCATGTAGCTTATCCTCAGCCTGTGTTCCCGAATAGTATAACCCAGCCGAGAAGTTTTCACCTGTACGAAGAAATAGGGTGTCGTGCCATCGACGTTCAGCAGTTCGACTATAAAATCTACACGTGGCCACTTGTCGCCAAGAAATTGGCATTTGAAAAGCGGGCCGGATTCGGAATGGAATTTGGTGATTAAAGAACCGAAGATGTACTGGCCCCTGTCTCCGATGGCGTCTTGTATTCCTGACATTGCAGGTTATTCGATCAGGTTAGCTGTATTCGGTTGAGTCGAATGCTCACCACAGCTTCCACCATTTCTTAGAGGTCTCTGTTTCTTTATCCGAATCCGCAACCGATTCGGCCGCGCCTGTTTCCGGTCGGCCTTTGGGTAGATTCGAGGTCGTTCGGCGCTCCACTTTGCGAGGCTGCCAGCCGTATTTGTCCATGATCGCGCGCACACGCCCTTGAAACTCAGCCCCTTTTTCAGGGTGTACCATAAAGACGAAATTGGCGAACCCCTGTATTGACGCTATCACATCGTCGGACTGCCCCCATCGCTTGCCTTCGGGTCCGTCTTTCTCTATCTGATAGAGCGTCGCGCGAAATTGCCTCAGCGTCTTGCGTGAAATATTAGGCTTACTGTTTACCACTACGCCGGTCACTTCCTGCCGGCGGCTCTTGCGTAATACGCGAGTCTTTTCAGGGTGAACCGCAAAGCCTTCGTGCGCCACGATGTCTTCGATGTGGCCTCTCACATTGCAGACGTTGCGAAGGTCGTCGCCCGATGCTGAAAAGGTCAGGTCGTCGGCATAGCGCGTATAGGTGAAGCCGAACTCGTCGGCCATGCTTGCTAACCTGCGGTCGAGGCGGCGGCATAAAATATTGGTTATCGCGGGACTCGTCGGAGCGCCCTGCGGGAGATGCCTGTCCGTGAGCGCGACGTAATAAGTCTTGCCGTCAAGCTCCACCTCTTCAACGTCAGGCTCAGTGCATACAAGGGCGAAGATGGTCGCCGCCGCTTCCGAAAAACCCAGCGCGCGAAACACCCCTTTGACACGGCGGTATGAAATCGTAGGGAAGAAGTCTTTCAGGTCCACGTTGATTACGGCCTCAGCGCCTACGTGAGGCCGCGCATTGCTCACAATCGAGCGGCCTCCGTAAAAGCCATGAGCCGACGAATGCGCTTCCACCTTTTCAAGTATGTTTCTGAGTATCCAATGCTGCGCCGCTTTCAATCGAGGTTTGGGCGCTGAGATCATGCGATGGCCGCCCGTCTTCTTTGGCACCTTGAAGCGAATGTAATGCGAAGAAGTAGAGGTCTGCCGCGAGAAGGCCAGAAAGCGCAACTCGCCGACGGTCGTCCCCATCGCGCGGGCTATCTCTTCTGCATCACTCAAAATCGGCAAGCCGTATTCGCGGAGTCGCTCTTCATTTGCAGCGCCGTCACCGAGACCTGCCGAGACGCCTTCGCCCAGGTAGACGATCTCGCGCTCTTTGCGATTTCGCCACTCTTCGGCTCTCTGCTGACGTTCTCGTTCGCGGCGTTCGCGCGTCTCTTTCTGTTTTTGTCGAGATTCGGCGAGGCGGCGTTTTCGCATCTCTTTGATGAGCGCCTGCTCGTTGTAGAGATGCCTGTTTTCTCTGTTTAGCTCGGCAATCTCGCGGCCGATCTCTCCCATTCGGCGAATCTCGTCGGCGGGGTCTTCGGGAACCTGACCGCGCGAAGGCCAAAAGCCGAGCCGTATCATCTCTTCGAGGATGAACTCCTCTCTGGATGTTTGGCGTATTCGCTCGTAAAGTTCCTGTCTTGTTCTCGGTCGTTCAAACATATTCGGAAATGATGAGTGATGAACGCGGAACGATGAATCGATCAATCATATCTGCGTTCATCGGTTCCGGTCGTCACCTGCAACGGTCAGGGTCCGCCCCCTTCGTAAACTTCTCGGGACTGGGCCGTCTCAACTCAAGCGGATCCACCCTGCTGTCGTACATTCGATTCGCGGAATCCATACCGCAATTGCGACAGCAGGGTGAGATCCGCACAGTAAAGAGCGGACCAGTGATGCGTGGCTAGTCTTACCGCAAGGACGGCGATCCACCGCCCGGATTGCAAGGCCATTCCTCTGACCGTTGCGCGTGACGACCGGTTGTCAAATATCAGCTATCAGCCGTCAGCCGTCAGCTATCAGCCAAAAATACTGATGGCTGATGGCTGAAGACTGATGGCTGAATCATCGGTTATGCTGCATCCTGAGCGCGAGTATGTGCTCGCAAGGCCCCTTGTACAGCTTGTTCTGCTTGTGCCAGTTGCAACTGCATTCGGCGCGCGTTATGCGCTCGTCTTTATCTATCCAGAGCGAGGGAGTGAAAATCT
>JAKEHD010000603.1 GCA_022615215.1 Blastocatellia bacterium | reverse complement strand
GGCGGTGAGCTTGATGAAAAGTTTCAATCCATGCCGCGCAGAGTATACATCATGAAAAACTGAATGGGCTGTTATTAGAATCGCTTCTTCCTGGTAGAGATGTTTTGTCAAGAAGGTCTTTAGCCCGGCGATATACTCCTCGACCAATCGCTGTTGCCTGGGCAGTTCGAGCGGCGTGTCCGTGTAAACTATATTAATCCTATCGGGGACGATGTCTCCCTTCTGATCGAGGTAGTAGCCCGCAACATGCTCAAGGATAGTGCATCCTCCGAACGAGTAAGAAAACTCAAGCACTAGCCAATCAAGGGCGTGTTGATAGGCAGGGTCGAATTTCAATGGGAGATATGCTTCAATCCGTGCGCGTTGAACGAGGGACACGACCCGTTCTCCTCAATTCCTCTAATTTCTTTTCTCGCCATTGCCGTATCGTTTTAAGTCGGCGAATGCTCTCTTCCTCGCTGACAGGTTGCCTCTGCTCTTTTTTAGCGATACGGGGCGGTTGTTTCAATTGCTTCATAACACCTGGATTATACAGATACTGCATCGAATAAGCCAACGCAGTCCGAACACTCTTGCGCGTTTTTGACAGCAGCCGCGCAATCATTTTGCCGCCCTCTTCCTCCCATCTTGCGATACTGTCTGTTATATATAAGTGGGCGGTGTCGCACGGTCCGCGCCGATCACCTCAGAGGATGATCTCAGGCGGCGGCGAATTTCAAATCGGGGCAGGGAAGTGAAAACGCCTCGTTCACAACCGGATCAAGGAGATATTGATGGAGATTCGAATGGCGAAGAGACTGAGTATATGTGCATTCTTGTTTTTGATTTTTACGGTGGCCTGTAGCAGTCCCGATACAGGTTCCGAAGGCGCGTCAGGGACGAGCGGCGAAAAGATGAAGGACGCCGGATACAGGCGCTACGAAATAGAATCGGGAATAATCGAGTACGCTGTCAGCGGCGGCCAGAAGGGTGCCGAATCGCTTTACTTCGACAAATGGGGGATGCGCGAAGCCAAATACACGCGAACCGAAATCAGCGTCGCGGGCATGACCCGGAAAATCAACCAACTGGCTTTGATGGACGGCGAGTGGATTTATAACATAGACCTCGGTGCCAGAACCGGAACCAAGATGAAGAATCCGCTCTTTGAAATGATAGCCGACAAATCCGGCACGAAAGATTTCGGAGAACTCGGCATGCAGATGATGAAGGATATGGGCGCGGAAAAAGTCGGCTCTGAAGACGTGGCAGGCAAGCCCTGCGATATATGGGAGGTGAAGCATCTCGGCAGCAAAAGCTGGATCTGGAAGTCGCTCACTCTGAAGGCCGAAGTGGAACTGGCCGGCGTCAATATGACCAGTGAAGCGACGAAGGTGGACGAAGGCGCTTCCGTTCCCGAAGACAAATTCGCTATCCCGCCGGATGTGACTATCACCGAAACCCCAGGCATGGACAAAATGATGGAGAAGATGAAAAAAGGGATGGAAAAGAAGTGATTCATATTTGGAGTGCGCCGCATCGGGCGGCGCTTTGGCTCGAACAGCGAAGCGCCTGATCGAGTTCTTACGCAAGCATTCACTCAGTGAAGATTTGCGTAAAGTGCTGCCGCACTCCAAAGAAAAGTTATTCGGCGTCAGGCGCTCTATGAAAAGTTTCAAAGGACGAAGACGAAGAGTATTACTCTATCTTCTTTTCCTCAAGCTCCGCGCCGCGCAGAGTATAAATCAAGAACCCGACATCAACAAACACTTACATATCCGTGTGGAAACCGAGGGCCTGCCTGGAAGTGCAGGCCCTCTCGCTTCATCCCATATTACCCGCTCAGGTTAGCAATCGCGGAATTCGCTCTGGAAAGAGCGCGCGATTTTTCCTTTCACTAATATGACAGCGATGTGCCGGGATGGGTCTAAAAGCCCAGAGACGGTTCGAAGACGGATGAAATAAGAGCAGTACGAATAAATAATGAACTCGCTTAGACCCCGCAACCTCACCGAATACCTTCGCGCGCTCAGTCGCCGCAAGCTGGCCGTTATCGTCCCGGCGCTCGCCATCATCATCGCATCGACCATCGCTGTATGCCGACTCCCGGATATCTACCTGTCGTCCGCGTTCATAATCATCGACTCGCCCGCAAACGCAGCCTCTCCCCCGGCCTCATCGCCAGACCTCGCACGCCGACTGACAATGATACGCCAGCAGGTGACGAGCCGCACCCGGTTGGAAAAGATAATCGCAAGCCACGATCTCTATCGCGAAGAATCGGAGAAGGGCATAAGCCCCGACCGCGTTATCGAAGATATGCGCGACGCAATCAGGGTCGAGGCGGAGAGCGGGCGCGCGAGCGCCGAGGCTTTCACGATCTCTTACTGCGCGACCTCGCCCGAAACCGCGCAGAGGGTAACTGCCGAACTCGCTTCACAACTCATAGCCGAGCGTGGTCGCTCGTCGCATGTCGCGGCCATCGAGTCGCAGGTGTCGGGCGAGACGGATGCGATTCGACTGCGCGTCACGGAGTTATCGGCCGATATGCGTCGGCTCGAAGAGAAAAATCCCTGGCTGCTGACCCTGAAAGAAGACTCGCTCCTTACCCCCCAGCCCTCGGTCCCGCGCAGGTCGGGGCCATCGCCCGAAGCCATCCGCGCGCAGCAGATGACCATCGAAGGTCTCAAGGATCAGGAGTACAAACTCCAGCAGAACCTCGCCGATGTCGAACGCCGCATAAAAGAGTTGACCCCCATCGTCGAACAGCAAAAGAACTCTTCCGGCCTTCGCGATAATCCCACTTATGCCGCGCTCATGGCGAAGCGCGCAGGGCTTCAGGGCCAGCGCGACAATCTGCTCAATCGCGAGGAGCTTACCGAAAAGCACCCGCGCGTCGTGATCATAAGCGATCAGATAGCCGCGATAGACCGCCAGGTGGCCGAGCTTCGCCAACAAATCGAAGGCTCTATCCGACAGACCCCGGAGACGCGCGAGATGCGCTCTCTTGAATCCGAGCGCAATCGGCTCAGGGTGGATCTCGAAATCACGGGCCGTGAGATCAAGCGCCGCCAGGCCGTTCCGCTCGTGGCGGCGAGCGCGCCCCCTCCGGCCTCGCCCCCGCCCGCCGCGCGCGATGCCGAACGGGCGCGCGAGTATCTAGGCCTGAAACAGAATTACGAAGAGGCGCTTTCGAAGCTCGAAGACGCGAAGTTGAAACAGCAAACGCTCGGCGAGAAAGGATTCTTTATCGAGCATGCTGAAAAGTTCCGCGTGCTCGATCAGGCGAACCTGCCGCAACTGCCGATCTGGCCGAATCGCTGGCTCCTCATCGCACTCGCCGCCGCTCTGGGACTGGCTCTGGGACTCTGTTTGGCGTTCGCCCTCGAAATGCGCCGCTTCTCATCGCTTCAGGACGCAAAGGATGTCGAATACTACACACATCTCCCGCTCCTGGCCGTAATACCCAGGACTCTGACCGAAGGCGAACACAAACGCGCCCGGCTGCGCGCAAGACTGCGGATGGCAGTCGGCGCTCTCATGGCGGTAGCCGTGACCCTGGCGTTGACCAAAACATTTATCGTGACGGATATATTCGCGCTGATTTTCAGGTGAAGACTGAAACTCACAGCGGGCGCGCGTCCGATGGCATCTTCATTTAAAAAGTAAAAAGCCCGGTCTATTCGTCATTTAATGAATTGAGAGGGACGGAGAAAGAAATTTTTAAGAGAGCAACTGATGTATCAAGAATTCTACGGACTACGCGATATACCATTCAGCCTGGCATCGGACCCTAAATACCTTTTTCGCACGAGCAGCCTGCTGGAGGTCTTCGCCAACCTTCAGTACGGAATCGAAAACGGCAAGGGGCTTGTGGTGGTCACGGGCGAGGTGGGGACCGGAAAGACCACCATGCTGCGCTCGATGCTTCAATCGCTCGATGAAACGGTGCTTGCGGCTTACATATTCAATCCGATTCTTTCTACAGAGGAGTTCTTCGACCTCGCGGCCGGCGAATTCCGTTTGCAGCCGCAATCGTCGAAGGCGGCCATGCTGCGACAATTGGGCCACGCGCTTATGTCGCGCCACGCGCAGGGCATGCGCACAGTGCTCGTAATAGACGAGGCCCACCTGTTGCCCGCGCATCTGCTCGAAGAGATTCGATTGCTTTCCAACTTCGAGACCAACCGCGACAAGCTGCTTCAAATCATATTGTGCGGCCAGCCCGAACTGCACGAACTGTTGAGCAGGCCCGAATTGCGCCATCTCAAACAGCGAGTCAGCCTCAAGTGCTCTATCAAACCGCTCACCGATCACGAGACCGCCGAGTATATTCGCTGGCGATTGTGCGTGGCCGGGGCGAAGGACGAAAACTTGTTCGAGCCTGAAGCCATAGAGATGATACACAGGTTTTCGGGCGGCATCCCGCGCATCATAAACAACATAAGCGATAACTCCCTGCTCACGGGATTCGGCGAAGGCAGTCGCCGGATCACGCGCTCGATAGTTCGCGATGTGATAGGGGAACTCGACCTGATGCCGATGGAGGCCGCTTCAACGAGCTTCGCCGCCGCCGCTCCGTCGCGTGTGTTCGATAGAGAACGATTTCTCGCCCGGCCCACATGGCAACAGAGCGATGATCGGTCTCAGGGCCTGAAACAACAGCCTTCCGATAACGTCCGCTATATTCGCCCCCGACCCTCGGAATCGCCCGCCCCCGGCCCGGACTCAGGCAATGGGAGGCGGGTGATCTCTGAGAGAGATTCTCAAAACGGGCGCGACGGGAATGAGTCTGCAAAGTTCTTCTTGCGTGTGCGCGTGAGCAAAAAGGCTTGACCGGAGAGTGTGAAGAGGATTCGTTCGTATGGGAAGAGTCTACAATGCGCTTGTGAAAGCCGACAGGTGGAAGGACCGCGGCCGCCCTATCGGGCGACCTGCGGACTTCGATGAGCGCCCGCCTTTGGATGAGCAGGGGAGCAGGGGAGCAGGGGAGCAGGGGAGCAGCTATCAGCCGTCAGCTATCAGCCACGCGAGCGAGGCGACCACCGCCATGTAGGC
>JAKEHD010000602.1 GCA_022615215.1 Blastocatellia bacterium | reverse complement strand
TTGAGGAAAAGAGTCTTCCTTTTGAGGAAAAGAGTCTTCCTTTCTTCTCGCTCACTCACTTCCACACTTCTTTCAAGCTCTAACGAGGTATATCCAAGACAGAAATTCGTAAAAGACCGGAGTGCTTTCAATGCAGGGGCTTGTCTGAACGTACCCAACGGGTGTACGTCCGCCCTAGATATAAGGAAATCTTCCTTGTTTGTCAACGAGAGCGAGTCGGCGAGAGCGGACTCATTCCGCTTTGCCGCGTGTTATCAAAAACCCTCTGGCTCAATCACCAAGAAGGAACTTCGACATTACTTCTCCTTAGTCGGTAATGTCAAGCGATACTCTTGTCGTGCCCGTTCCCCGCCATGTACATGGCGGAATGGGCAAGGGCGCATTTCTATTTTGCTATGACGGATTGTCATGAAAAGTGTTGTAATGGTTTGCGGGCTGTGCTATAAGAAACCGTAATCGACGAATGCCCCTGATAATTCCATTGCTAAGGGTGCCGGAATTGGACACGCCATCAGGCTCAGGTCTGATAGCTGATAGCTGATAGCTGATATTCTGGCCCAGCCTCCCTTGCGTCGGTTGAACATTGAGGAGAAGCGATGACGACTCCGGTCGTAATGTATGAAGAGGAGTACGCGAATCTCAAAAGCGCGATCACTCGCCTGTGCACGGATGCCAATGCCAAGTTCGTCTTCCTGGTCGACAAAAACGGCCAGCAAATAGCCGCGCACGGAGAGATGGTCAACCTCGATACCACAAGCCTCGCAAGCCTGACGGCCGGCAACGTCGCCGCAACCGACGGCCTGGCCCATCTGATAGGCGAACGCGGATTTCCCGTATTATCGCACGAAGGCGAGCGAGATAATATTCACATCTCCATAGTGGCGTCGCGCGTCATACTCGTGGTGATATTCGACGAGAGATCGAGTCTCGGCCTTGTGCGCCTGCGCGTGAAGCGGGCCACTGGCGAAATGAGTTCGATCTTCGAATCGATAGAGGCGAAGGTGACTCGCGAGAACGACTTCGGCGGGTCTATTGATTCGCCCTTCGCAGAGATAACCGAAGAGGATATAGATGCCCTCTTCAATTGACAGACAAAGGGTATCACCCTGCACGACTGCCCCTGTGAACGAGGGACCGAACCGGGAGCCGCGCCCCAGCCTCACCGGCCCGAGCTTCAGTACCCCGACCGTGAGGGAGGGGATTTTTGAGGAACAAGAGCCTTGACGTTCATCAATTACGCATCGCGCGAGATCAACTGCAAGATCGTATATTATGGGCCCGGTCTGGGCGGTAAGACCACCAATCTGCAATATATCTACGATTCGACCGCGACTCAGGCCAAAGGGAAGCTCATAAGCCTGGCGACTGAAACCGACCGCACGCTGTTTTTCGATTTCCTGCCGCTCGACCTCGGCACTGTGCGAGGCTTCAAAACCCGCTTTCATCTATATACGGTGCCGGGCCAGGTATTCTACGACGCGAGCCGCCGCCTCATACTCAAAGGCGTCGACGGGGTCGTCTTCGTGGCCGACTCGCAGCGAGAGCGCATGGATGCCAATATAGAGTCGCTGGCCAATCTGGAAACCAACCTCAAACAGCACGGCTACGAGTTGACCAACCTCCCGTTCGTGCTCCAGCTCAACAAGCGGGACCTGCCAAACGCCATCCCGTCCGACGTTCTCAAAACCGAATTGATGAGAAACGGCGAGCCGGTATTCGAGGCCGTTGCAAGCAAAGGCGTTGGAGTATTCGATACGCTCAAGGCCGTCGCCAAACAGGTGTTGCTCGAACTTCGCAAAAACAGCGGCAGTTGAAAGATAAAGTCTATGAAAAGCCCGATCGTTGCCGTGTGCATACTGGCCCTTGCCTTTTCTACAGGCACAACCTTTGCGCAGGAACCGGCGAAGGGCCAAAAAAGAACCCCACAGCTTACCTCCGATGACATCATCCAGAAACGGAACTCATCCGTAATATCATCGGGAGAGCCGAAACACGTTGACACAGGGTCCGCCGACTGGACGCGGCTTTCGCCCGGCGATTTCGGATTGTCGCTCGAACTGCCTGGCAAACACCTGGTGCTGGAGGCTCCATTTCCCGAAGAGATGAAGAAGCATTTCCGCAACCTCAAAGCTTATCTTTATGCAGATGAAGATGCCGACTGGTCGGCGATGGTGGGCTACCTCTCCGGCGAAATTGCCATAGACCCCTTCTACCTCGCTGCCGGACTGGTTGCGGGCATAAAGAAGCGGCCTGACATTTCCGATCTTCATTACTCGCTTGAGCCGCGAACGAAATCGAGAGTGCCCATAAAAGGATCCTTTAAGCTGCAGGGGGTTCCCTTTCAATTGGAGGGCTTCGTCATCGCCAAAGGAAGCGACTACTGGTATGTGGTAACACAATGCCCGCAAGCAGACGAAAAGGCCCGTCTATCGGTTCGCCGCATGCTGAGATCGGTCAAGCTCGACCGGTAAAAGCAGTACGGGAAACGCGGAATAATGAATTATGAATTAATTCCGCGTTCATCATTCATCATTCATCATTTCCCTTGCCCGGATTCCATCCTCTCTTTGAGTCTCTCTATGCGCGCTTCGACCTGCTCGGCCGCTGCGCCCGCCGGGTCGTCACGCGCGAAGTTCTGCCACTCGATTATCGCGCTCGCGTATTTACCGGTCGCTTCATAAAGGAGCGCCTGCGCCCGGCTGCAACCCGGACATGGACCATTCGAGCGGCGGATTGCGCGGGCGAGCAGGCGTTGCGCCTTCATAGTGTTGCCTTCGTTTATCCATTCGAGACTGCGCGCCACCAACTGTTCGCTAGT
>JAKEHD010000601.1 GCA_022615215.1 Blastocatellia bacterium | reverse complement strand
TTCATCCTTCATCCTTCATCCTTCATCCTTACACATGCCCCTGCACAATCAGGGTCTGTCTTTAATCATGAGATAGCCGTCATCCCCGCTCGTATAGTAGTGAGGCAGGCGGCGTATGATCTTATAGTCGAGGTCGAGGTAGAGCTTCTGGGCTACTTCGTTCGAGGTGCGGACTTCGAGTCGCACGGTATTTATTCCGCGTTGAAAAAATCCTTGCTCGATGGCGTGCATCAACCGGCGTCCGTGACCACAACGACGGTGCTCAGGGCTTACAGCCAGAGCGACCACATGGCCCGTGCCGTCCGGCTCTATCATACCTACGACGAAGGCCAGCATTCTCTCTGAGGGAGTGACCACCTTGTAGCAGACCGATTGGTTATGAGAGAGAAGATAACGTATGGTTTCGCGGTCATAAGCCTCTCCGTCCGAAAAGCAAATCTGATCCAGCCGCCAGCACTCATTGAGGTCGCTTGCAGCCATAGCCGCTACGACAGGCTCGGTTATAGCCGCCATAGCGGATTCGCTAAAATCGCTTTTGCCTTTTCGACGTTTCGGCCACATCTCACGATTCCTGATCGAGCCGCCAGGACCGGAAACTCTTATTTATGACAAGAGCAACGGGAGCTGAAAACAGCACAATCGTATTATACACAAGATAAGCCTTCGCGCATCAACCTATTTCCCGCAAATGATTCGGCCTTCGGTTTTCATCCGTCGTGACTACATGTAGCCGACATTCGCAAGACTCCTGCAATAATAGTAGAATGAGTTGCATAGAGTGATAACGAATGGCCCGACGAAGGGCGATGGATGGAGATCATAGATGAGCGGAGACACTGTTACCGGTGAGATGGATTTGACTTTGACCCTGCCGGGCGATGTCGAAAGTCTGCGCCCGCGAATCGTGGCCGCGCTCGAAAGGTTGGGCTACCGCGTCACGGGCGATAATCCCGTGCAGGCCAAATGCAAATCCAGGGGATGGGGACTAATGTCGAGTACCGTATTCGACTATCCCAGGAGACTCGCTGTCCACCTCAAGCCCGCGAGCGAAGGCTCTGCGCTTGCAACTTTCGACTATGAGGTGTTGGGCACAGTGCCGCCGCCGGGCTGGCGCAAGACGCTCACGCGCGAGGCCGAAGCCGTCGTCGCCCTCGCCGTTCAATCGCTCAGGCCGGACGACTGCCGGATATGCGGCGCCGAGGCGAGCGCCGAGTCGCGCTTCTGCCGACAGTGCGGCGCGCCGCAATCTCTACCCGAACCCGCCGAGGTCGAGGTACTTCGTTTGACTGCTCAGGCCGAGGCCGCGCGGCTCTCGATCATACTGGGCGCTATCGTTGCAGCGATAATGTTCGCTATCCTGCTCGCGCTCTCCTTCGCAAACGCGCCGATAGTGGCGGCCCTCCTGATAGGAGGCGCTTTGACGGGCGCAGCGATGTTCTTCAACCTGCGCCGCCTGCAACGCGCATTGTACCCCGCCGAAGACGACACGGCGCTCATAAGAGACAGGCAAAAACAAATCGGGTTGCCTGAAACGAACGCTTTACTTCAAGCACCGCCTCCTGTCACGGAAAACACGACAGACCTCCTGCGGCAATCCGACGAGGGACTGCCCGCCCGTCCCCATAATCGTGAAAGCACATAACAGTGAGCTTTCGATGGGTTATTGTGTTATCGAGCATTCGCAGTCGCGCAAAGCATAAAGCAATGCCCGCGCCGTAACGGGTTCGGCGCGGGCGATAGTCGAGAAAGAGTCTCAAGGGTTTTCACAAGCCGGATATTCCGGTCTTCCCGATTGTCACATTAAAAACTCGACCTGACAAAGCGATCTCCTTTTTCGACATGCTGCCTTGCTTCTCCTTGTGTCTCCTTACGGATCAAGGCGAGCAACTGCAATTGTTATTGCCTGTGTTGCTGTCTGCGATCACGCAAGGGAACGCAGAGGGCGGAAACTGCAAGGCCGCCGTCGCTCTCTGCTGGTTCTTGTAGAGAAAGGCCTCCACCCTCCGCTCCGCAGTGAAATGCACGAGATTTATTACGTTCTTCTTCTTCCCTATACTCCCTTTTCCCGTCAGCGTCACTCCCCCGCAACATATCCGATACTCTCCCTTATTGGGTCCCGCGCTGATGAATACCATCTCGTTGTCCGGATTTGTGTCGTCCTCTATGCACACGTCGAATACGCTGACCCTGAAGCTGCACTGCGCAGTGTTGCCTGAAGTGTCGGCAGCCGTGCAGGTCACAGTCGTGGTCCCTAGAGGGAAGGCGCTCCCCGAGGGCGGGTTGCAGACCACGCTCGCGACAGCGCAGTTGTCTGATGCGGTCCCCGCAGCGACCGACGGAGCGGTGTAATTTACAACTACCGTAGACTGTCCGACACTGCCCACCGCTGTGATGTCATCCGGGCAGGTGATGGTCGGTTTCTGAGTGTCGTTTACGGTCACCGTGAACGAACAGTTCTTGGAATTGCCCGCCGCATCCTGTACCGTGCAGGTGACGGTCGTCGTTCCTACAGGGAAGCTCGACCCCGACGCAGGCATGCACACAGGCACTCCTATTGGGCAATTATCCGTAGCCGTAGCCGTGAAGTTCACAATAGCCGAGCACTGTCCCGCATCATTGCTCTTCACTATCGGAGCGGGGCAGTTGATAGAGGGAGATTGAGTGTCGTTTACGGTGACGGTGAATGAGCAACTCGGTCCTGCCGTAGCGGTGCAGGTGACAGTGGTAGCGCCCACAGGGAAGAAAGAGCCGCTCGCGGGGTTACAGGTGACAGCGATGCAATCGCCCTCGGTTGCGGGCGCAGGGAAGTTGACCACAGCGCCGCACTGACCGGGATCGTTCGGCTGGGTGACGTTCGACGGACAGGTGATCGCGCAGGGTAGAATAGGGCAAGTGATGCCTGAAATAGTCAGACTGTAAGCGCAACCCACTGCGCCGCCTGGATCATTCTCATTTACGACGACGACGAATATCTCTCCGGCAGGCACGTTGAACGAGAACGATCCGTCGACCTCGCCGCTGAATCCCGCGCCCCCGTCACCCACATAGTTCGCGCAAGGATTCGCTGGGTCGAAGCTCCCCAATCGCGCCGAAAACTGCATCGCCTGTCCGAGATTGCAGCCCGTCATCGTGAAGTTCACCGTCACGCAGGCGGTCGTCGCGCCGGGATTGATGAACGTGTAGGAGTCGAAGGCGCGAAGCCCGGTCGCGGTGTTGAGCGTGCAGGGATTCGAACTGCCGCAGGTGACGTTGCCAAGTCCGTTGAGGATTCTTCCGGTCTGTTGTCCGCTTGCAGCGGGAAAATCGGGACTGCCGCTTCCGAGCGTCCCGTTGATAGTCGTTAAAGGCGGACAACTGGCCGACGCCACGCCGAGGATAATGTCGACCTTGTCTGTGAAGAACTTGAGCTCGCTGTTAAGCGCGGAGAGTTCAGCCCTCAAAGAGTCATACTCGGCGACCGGCCCGCTCACTTCGGGGCGAAGATTCAGGTAAGGGCTTAGAGCCGGGTCATCGACAGGGGATGCGCTCGGAGGATCGGCTATCAAAATATCCAACTCCTTCAATCTCCCGTAAATCTCCGCCTCGCGTGCGGAGACCGATGACTTATAATCACGAAAGGCATCGGCCACTTTCGATCTCTTTCTCTTCCCCGTGCGAGCAGCCTCTTTTTCAATGGCCCGATTCAAAGCTGCGCGAGTTGTGCTGACATCCTGTAATGCGGCGGCGCTCGAAGTATCAGACGCCTTCCAGACTATCGATGCCGCAATCGCAAGCGCCATTATCGCTCCGAACATTACCCGAACCGTGAGTGATTTCATAAGCCTCTCCTTAGCTGAATTCGTTTTGAGTCATAGCCGGCGAAACATCGCTTCGAATGATTCTGTGCCATCTCGCCGATATCAAATCCGTGCCGTCCAGAAAGCTGCGCCGGATGCGCGTCATAGTGTCCGCCTTCTGAACCGATTCTGCGCCGACGCTGATTCTCACTCAGTGTCGAGGCGACGAGCGTGTAATTTTCGGAATTTTACCGTCGCCTGGGCGCAGGCAGACATTCGGATTACTGCCCGGTCATGCGGCAGCGTCGCGGAGACGGCTCACATTGGAAGCGCCTCATCTTATCGTCTGGGTTTGGGTTCGGATCAGAGAATAAAGCATCGCCCGCGCGGCAGGGGCGCGGGCGATAGTCGAGAAAGAGTCTTAAGGATTTCACCGGCCGCATCTCTTCGGCCTCGATGAGTGAAAATATTCAATACCTCAGATATTCCATAAAAAGGAAGTCCCCGCATTTATCAAATCTTCATGAGAGACCTCCCGGTTGCTTCTCTCTCCTGCTCACTGGCTTTTGCTTATCGTCTAATGCCGGTGCTTTCCCGCTTGCCCGCCTTGCTTGCGCCGTTTTATCATCCTCGCTCATCAGATCACTCTATTGTTAATCAACGCGCGCAGGGAAACCGACACTTGGAAATAGCGATAAAAATTTTTAGGCTTCGTCGAAGGCTCGCCTCCGCGCTTGCTACCGGAAACAGGATGCGACCGCGTGCGAAGCTTCTGTGCGCTCTTTTGATATTCGCCATCTCTTACACGACGAAATCGCTTCAGGCAGCAGACCTTGCGCCTGTCATGTACACCGATGAACAACCCTTTTACGGACTTACCGACACTTACGACCTGCGCGCGCGCTCCATACTCGAAGGCGAAGGCTTGCTCGGCCCTTATGACATAAACCCCTCGCGCACTGTATGGCTTGCGCAAGCGCCGGGTTATTCCATATATCTCGGCGGCGTCTATAGCTTGGTTGGCAGGGATTTTTTCAAAGTGCAGTTGGTGCAAAACGCGATCAATTCCATCTCCCCCATCTTGATGTTTTTGATCGTTGGCTCTCTCCTTAGCTGGCGGGTGGGTGTTGCGTCGGGGGTGCTTGCCGCCATCTCTCATCACCTGTCGCACATTTCGAACTTCATACTGCCCGATTCGCTCTCGGCGCTTCCTATTCTTTCAGCCGTTTATTTTCTGATAATGGCCCGGCGCTACGATAGAGGGTCTTACTGGCTCTACGCTCTGGCCGGAGCGATGACAGGGATTGCCTCCTGGCTCAGGCCGCAGGTGATGCTCCTCGCATTGTTTATGCTCGTGATGCTTGTGATGATTTCCAGGCGGCGATGGCCGATGGCTCGTCGCGCGGCGCTTATGACCGCAGTCTCTATTATCGTGATAGCGCCGATCACGATAAAGAATTATCTGGTCTACGGCGAGTTCGTCCCCATCACCATAGGAGCGGGCATAGTCTTATGGGAAGGGATAGGCGAGTCGAACAGAGGCGCGGAATTCGGGGCCGTTGCAAAAGATCATGAAGTGGCCGCGCAGGAAGCCATACTCTATAACGAGCCTCGCTATAGCGGGACTTGGTCTTCGCCCGACGGCATACAGCGCGACCGCGACCGCATCAAAAAGAGCCTCGACATAATCGTCAGGCATCCGGTCTGGTACGCCGGCGTGATGCTTGGGCGAATGAAAGACATGGTTAAATATTCCGCGCACGCGCCGCTCATCTCCCGTAAAGCTCCATCTCGAAAGGAAGACTTTTTTCCTCAACAAGCCGCTCCCAGAAGGCGCGAATGGGAATCCATTGGCTTCGACCCTTCGAGCCTGGCTTTCACCCGCAGCATAAACTGGATGCGTCCGCTCGCGAGAACCTTTCAGCGAATTGCGAAAGAGAGCATGCAGCTTTTCATGTTGATCGGGAGTGTGATTTTGTTTGTCGCAGCCCCGCGTCGGGCGGCTCTTATCTTCTTGGTGCCTCTCTATTATTTTCTGTTTCAATCCTTCTTTCACACGGAGTTTCGCTACACCTTGCCTATGCAGTATTTCCTGTTCGTCTTTGCAGCGACCACGTGGGTCTTGATAGTCTCCTGGTTATGGACCTCGGCAAAACGCCTGTATAAAAGGCGCAAAAACAACAGGAGCAAGGCAGATGAAAGCGAAAAAATCGTTTAGGAAAAACCCTCCCTTACGGTCGGGCTACCGAATTTATTTACTCGTCCTCTCGCTATGGCTGACGGTTTCTGCCCTGGCGTTGCCCGCGCCCCAAACAGAGCGCGCAACAGGCAAGCATCTCGAATCCATAAGAGACTACATCCGGCGAGGATGGCATACGCTTGCGCGCTCGAATGCAAAACTCGCAGAGGCCGCCGTAGACCCCAAGTTTCATCCCACTGCCGACGGGAAGTGGCCCGTTTATGTGTCGCGCAAAGACACAATCGCGCAGATCGAAAAACGCCTTCGCGCAGAGATGACGGAAGCGGACTTTCGAAAGATAGAACTACGCCGTTTGCCCGAAGATCAATTCAGTGTCAGCGAGCACGGTCTCCTCTATCTGCCCCATCCTTACGTGGTGCCGGGCGGCCGTTTCAACGAGATGTATGGCTGGGACAGCTACTTCATCCAAGTGGGCTTGCTCCGCGACGGCGAGATAGCGATGGCCAAAAACCTCGTCGATAATTTCCTCTATCAGATAGTGTACTACGGCGAAATCCTGAACGCCAATCGCACATACTACCTGACCCGTTCGCAGCCGCCTTTTCTCACACGCATGATTTTGGGCGTCTATCAAAAGACGCGAGACACAGGCTGGCTTCGCGGCACGATTCCCGCGATAGAGAAATACTATCGCTACTGGACCGAAGGGCCGCACCTGACCGCAGAGACAGGTCTTTCGCGCTACTACGATGCGGGCGATGGTCCCGCGCCCGAAGTCGTATCGAGCGAGCGCGACGAAAAGGGCCGGACGCATTACGACCGCGTGAAGGAGTATTATCGAACGCACGAAGTCGAGGATTACGACCTGCGGCAATACTACGATAAGGAGAAGGACCGACTGACCGCGCTCTTTTACAAAAGCGACCGCTCGATGAGGGAATCCGGCTTCGACCCTTCGAATCGCTTCGGGCCTTTCAATGCGGACATAATAAATTACAACCCCGTCTGCCTTAACTCTCTGCTCTACATTATGGAGACCGACACGGCTGAGATATTGAAAACCACCGGACGCGCGAGCGAGGCCGCCGCGTGGAGCAAACGTGCTGAAGAGCGCCGCCGCCGTATAAATCGCTTGATGTGGGACGGAGGCGACGGACTTTATTACGACTACAACTTCGCCGAAAAGCGCGTGCGGCGCTACGGGTTCGTGACTATCTTTTATCCTCTATGGGCGGGGATAGCTTCGCGTGAGCAGGCCGCGCGAGTCGCCGCAAATCTGCGCCTCTTCGAGCGAGCGGGGGGCCTACGGACCAGCATCAACGCAAGCGGCAGTCAATGGGATGCGCCCTTCGGTTGGGCACCCATGCAGATGATCGCTGTCGATGGATTGCGCCGGTATGGATATGAAGAAGAGGCCGACCGGATTGCGATTAATTTTCTTTCGATGGTCCTCAAAGAGTTCCTCGAACACAACGCTATAGTTGAGAAATACGACGTCACCCGCCGCGAGTCTCAGGTGAGCGAGGGGTTGAAATTCGGATACACATCAAACGAGATAGGCTTCGGGTGGACCAACGCCGCCTTCACGGAACTCTTTGCCGGGCTGTCTGAAAAAGAGAGGGCCGACGTGCTCAAGCCGGGCGGGCTTGCAGTGCCTCAAAGCAAACAAAGATGAATGCCGCCTTGCGTTGTTTAGAGCGATTGAGAGAAGTTTTGCGTTCGGATTCAGAAGAAAGGTCTTTGAGACGTGAGATTTTTTCGTCGCCAACACCGATTTTTGCTTGAACTTTTACCGAACATATACGAAAATAGGCGAAAATGTGCCGGGCTGAAATTTTCAGTTGCGGCGCTTTATAAGGCAGGGGGATTGCGCTATGGATCGCTTCTTTAGGAGGACAAGTTCAATGCCGATAAAAGCGGCGACCAACGTGGCTTCGCAACATTTGCATCAGGTTGTTATAGTATTATTTCGCTCTTGCATTGCTCGCTCGCTGCCGCGAACTGCTGCGCGAGGCGACGCGGTTTCTTAAACAACTTTTCACGCGCTCAGGACGTATGGGGGCGATGAGGGGAAATCATGAAATTCGGCAAGCTGATCCTGAAGAACATTTTGCGTAACAAGCGGCGCTCGCTTCTCACGATCTCAAGCCTCGTGGTGTCGCTCTTTCTAATAATCACGCTCGCAACTATACTGACGGAATTTTCGCGCGGCAGCAAAGAGGCGAACCCATCGAGGCTCGTCACTCGCCACGGGGTTTCGCTAGTCTTCGACCTGCCGGTCGCTTACCAGCAACGCATAGCCACAGTCTCAGGCGTCCGTCGCGTTATGCCTTTTAGCTGGTTCGGCGGAATCTACAAGGAAGAGAAAAATTTCTTCGCAAACTTCGCCGTCGACGCCAATCAGATGCGCGAGATCATGCCTGAACTAAAGATGCCCGACGCCCAGTGGCAACAGTTCATCTCCGACCGCCAGGGCGCTATCTTGGGTCAGAAACTCGTCACGCTTCACGGCTTCACGCCGGGTCAGCGCATCACCCTGAAGAGTCCCATCTACAACGTCGACCTCGAATTCATCATCAGCGGCATCTGCACGGGCGGCGATGAAAAGACCATGTATTTTCATTACGACTACCTCAGCGAATCGATGCCCGAATGGGCCAAAGACAGGGTGGGCACATACTTCATCCTGGCAAACGGCCCTGCGGACGTGCCGCGCGTCTCTCAGGCCGTCGATGCGCTCTTCATAAACACGGACGCGCCGACCAAGACCGAAAGCGAGCGCGAGTTCGCCCTGAGCTTTCAAACCATGATGGGCAGCGTCGAACAGTTTATGTACGGCATCATGGGCGCGATAAGCTTCTCACTCCTGCTCGTCATGGCAAACACCATGGCTATGAGCGTGCGCGAACGCACGCGCGAGGTCGGCACTCTGAAGGCGCTAGGTTTTCAGCGGCGAACGATCGCGTGGCTATTTGTGGGCGAATCGCTCTTGCTATCGCTCATTGGCGGAGGGCTCGGCATTTTGCTCGCAACCATGATTTTCAAATCCGTCGACCTGAGCCTCTATATACCGAATTTCGTCTCTTTCATACCGGCGACCGAAACGCTCACTGTTGCGTTTCTTCTCGCGCTCGGCATTGGCATTGCGAGCGTGATCTATTCGGCTTATCGCGTTTCGGGGATGACCATCGCCGAAGCATTGAGGAGTACCGAGTAATGGCACTGCCGCTCAAATACAATATTCGCAATCTGACCGTGCGCAAGGGGACGACCCTCGCCACAGCCTTCACCATAGGGCTGACCGTAGCGGTTTATCTGATGGTGATGGCGCTTGCGCGCGGAATCGACCTGACGCTCGCTACGAGCGGCGAACCGCTCAACCTGATCGTGTTGCGCAACGGCAGCACCGCTGAATTAAACAGCGACGTGTCGCGGGAAAAGCTCAACGACCTGATATATCTCGACGGCATAGTGCGCAAGGAAGATCAACCTCTGGTCGCGCCCGAATCGATCACGCTGATCTATCGCGCTCGCAAGGGGATGAGTCAGGGATCCAACATAACTATTCGCGGCGTCGGACCTATGTCTAACGGTCTGCGCTCGGGCTTCAAGGTGATCGCGGGCCGTATGTTTCAACCGGGCCTCACCGAAGCCGTAGTTTCAAAGCGCATCGCCGAGCGATTTCAGGGTCTCGACATAGGCGACAAATTCCGCATTCAGGCGACCGATTACACCGTCGTGGGAATGTTCGACGCCGGGGGCAAGGCATTCGAATCCGAAATATGGGTCGATGTACACTCGCTCGGCAGCACGACGAATCGCAATTCATTCTCGTCCGTGCTGTTGCGCGTCAAAGACGGCGCGGCTATGAACGAGCTTGCGAAACGCATCTCCGACGATCAACGATTGCAACTCAAGGCCGTGCCGGAGCGCCGGTTTTACGAAGATCAGCAAGGCGCGGCATCGGGCATCCTGAAAGGGCTTGGCGTGTTCGTCGCCTTCATAATGGCAGTGGGCGCGGGCTTTGCCGGAATGAACACTATGTACGCGGCCGTGGCGCGGCGCACGCAGGAGATAGGCACATTGCGCGTCCTGGGCTTCAGTCGTTTCAGCATCCTCGTCGCGTTCATCCTGGAGTCGGTTGCAATAGCTGTGCTCGGCGCAGGAGTGGGAATACTGCTCGCGCTGCCGCTGAATTTCGTTTCTACGGGCACATCGAATTTCGTGAACTTCGCCGAAATCGCCTTCAACTTTCGCGTCACTCCCGACCTTATGATATGGGCGTTGGTCTTCGGCGCGTTTATAGGATTGTTCGGCTCGCTGCTGCCTTCGATTCGCGCTTCGCGTTTTCGCATCGTGGATGCATTGCGCGCATAATGAAATCACAGGATCAGGGATATTCAAGAATGGCTACAAGCGTAAAGATTCCAGAAGAGAAACAGCAACTCGACGAGCGGTTGAAGAGCCTGCGCATAAACCGCACTGAGCAGCCCGCTCCCGGTTCAAGTAATCGTGTGCCCAAAAAGCTTCTGCTCGCAATATCAGTGCTTATCGCGCTCGCGGCGCTTGGGTACGCCTACTTTTCCGTTTCGCCGCCGACCGTTTCCGTTGCCGAAGTGAAGACCGAAAGCGGCGCATCATCGGCCGCTACGACGCTCTCGGTTTCGGGCTACGTCGTCGCTCATCACAAGATCGCCGTAGGCGCGAAGGTGATGGGGCGCGTCTCCTGGATAGGCGTCGAGAAAGGCGATAAGGTCCAGAAAGACCAGGTGCTCGTGCGACTCGAAGACGACGAGTTCCGCGCTCAGGTCAATCAGGCACGCGCGAATCTCGCAGCATCCCAGGCGCGACTCGATCAACTGCGCGCAGGCTCGCGGCCTCAGGAGAAACTCAAAGACAGGGCCGCAGTGATCCAGGCCGAAGCGAATCTGAAGAACGCGCAGGCCGATTACGAGCGCACGGAATCGCTATTCAAGTCGGGTGTCGCGTCGAAGGCCGACTTCGATCGCGCGACGGCCGGGCGGGACACCGCCGCCGCCCTGCTCGAATCGGCGCGACAGTCTTATCGCATGACCGACATCGGCCCGCGTGAAGAAGAGATACGCGCCGCCGAAGCCGAGGTGCAGCAGATGAAAGCCGCGCTCGATTATGCGGGGACGCAACTCGACAGCACCATAATCAAAGCGCCCGTCACGGGCACGGTCCTCGAACGCATAGTCGAGCGCGGCGAGATGGTCACGCCTTCGGCAATCGGCGAATCGGGCGCGCGAACTTCCGTTGTGTCGCTCGCTGATTTGAACGATCTGCAAATCGAGTTGGATATCAGCCAGGCCGATTTCGCGCGGCTCAAGATGGGACAGCGGGCCGAGATCATCCCCGAAGCGTTTCCGAGCCTGCGATATTCTGGCTTCATCGAAGAGATCGCGCCCGAAGCCAATCGCGCCAAAGCGACTGTTCAGATCAAGGTGAAGGTCGAAAACCCTGACGAGCAACTCAGGCCCGAAATGAACGCGCGCGTGAATTTCCTCGCCGACCAGAAGCCTGCGGGCGAACAACAATCGGTCAGCCGCGCGCTCGTGCCCAAGGCTGCGGTCGTGCAAAAAGACGAAGCCGCTTTCGTCTTCGTCGTGAAGGGGGACCGCGTCGAGCAGCGCGTCATACGTCTCGGCCAGGAGTCGGGCGATTCCTATTACGTTTTGGAAGGACTCGGCGGCGGCGAGACGGTCGTCACCGAGGGCGCAGAGAAACTGAGCGACGGCAGCCGCATAAAAATCAGCGGTCAGTAAACGAGTTTGCCTGTGTGACGAACCTGATCGCGCAGCGATAATTTTTACGGAATGGAGAGAACATGCCAGAGCCGATTGTAAGCATTCGAAACGTGAGCAAGCGATATGGGCGAGACGGTCTCGAAGTCGTCGCGCTCGACAATATCAACCTTGACATTGAGAAGGGTGATTTCGTCGCATTGATGGGACCATCCGGGTCCGGCAAATCGACCCTACTCAACCTGATCGCGGGGATAGACCGCTCGACAGAAGGCGAGGTCGAAGTGCTGGGCACGGACCTTGCGCGACTGAATGAAAGCCAGCTTGCCGTCTGGCGCAACAGGCACATCGGATATATCTTTCAAACCTTCAATCTGATCCCCGTGCTGACGGCTTATGAGAATGTCGAGCTTCCGCTGCTGCTTACGAAATTATCGAAGAAAGAGCGAAGTCGGAACGTCGAGACGGCGCTCGAACTTGTCGGGCTGGCCGACCGCATGGACCATCGCCCGAAACAGCTTTCAGGGGGACAGGAACAGCGCGTCGCCATCGCGCGAGCCATAGTGATAGACCCGGATATACTCCTTGCGGACGAGCCGACGGGCAATCTCGACGCGCACTCCGGCGAAGAAGTGTTAAATATCCTTGCGACGCTCAACCGCGAGTTGAACAAGACCGTCGTGATGGTGACGCACGACCCGAACGCAGCAAGCTATGCCACGCACGAAAGGCATCTCGAAAAAGGTCTATTGCTTAAAGATGCCCCTTCACTGGCCGGTTGAGTTCTGTATTCGTTTTACCAGAGCCGGTTCACGGGATAATTGTAGCTTGCTCCTGTATCAATCTTTGCGCTGAAGCTGACGTTGTGCTCGAAAAGTTTCAGAGTCACATCAACTTCTACTCCGGCTCGTCCGGGGTCGTAGAGGATCAGGCGCTCAAAGTTCAGTTAATGTGCCATGCTCTACCAGCCTCCAAAAGGCGCATCGTTTACCGATGAGATGTGAACGAGAAAAGGCCGCTCGATGCCAAGTTGCCGGGCTTGATCGTGAGCTTCGCGGATAGTCAAACCGCAGCCTACTAATTGATCGCCGTCGAGCGCGACATACTGCCCGGCATATTCTTCACGATGCGCTTTCAACCAGGCCAGATGTTGCTCTCGTTTGAGCGCAACGGCATTCGGGTCCGCGCCGGAATCTCCAGCATCGTTCGAGCCGGGCGCTTGAGGAAAAGAAGTCTTGGACGAAATCGTCGTGGGCGAAATCGTCTTCGTCCTTTGATGTGGTTCGACTTGCTCGGTTAAGAACTTCGCCAGTTCCTGTTTCTGCTCCGGTGTCAGGAATTCGCTCTGCTCTTTCAACTGGTTGAGTAGATCATTCGACATATCAGCCATTCCTCCGAGTACTGTGAGCTTGCGACCGCCTGTTCTCCGTCATACGGTCGCCAGTTAGAATTCCTCCGTTGCAAGCCTTTGTCCGTCTGTGATCCATTTTCCCCTACCCAGGCCGTCCGTGTCATGCATTCTTTTCATCGCGCTCGGACTCGGAACCTGTCCGGCTAGACAATCTCGTGAGGGCGCTGATAAAATCTGCGGCTTTGAGATGGGCGAAAAAGGCGAGCTTGATGAGTCGAACGGCGTAAGCCAGGATCCAGTAGAAGGCCGGTTCGGATTCACCGACCCTGCTCGGGTTGAGCGCCGCGTCTGGCGCAATATCTTCGCCATAATCGCCCTCGCCATAGCACTTGCAGCAATCTTCACCGATGCGAGGTGTACCGCCAGCCTCGCACTCGGCAGCGTGCTCGCTTTGCTGAATTTCAAATGGCTGCATGCGTCTTTGCGCGCGGTCCTGGGCGTCGGAGGCAGCGCCGCTCCGCCGGGCACGACGATGAAATTCATCTTCCGCTGGCTGGTCGTGGGGGCTGTGATTTACGGCGCGATCAGGACGGGCTGGTTCTATGTCGTCCCGATAATGGTCGGGTTGTTCGCTCCCGCCATGGCGGTTATGATAGAAGCGGTGTATATGACGTATAAAACACTAAAGGAAGATCATAAAGGAAAATAACGAATGTTAGCCGCATTGATGGCATTACTTCAGGCAGAACACGGAGCGGCGGGAGAGCACGCAGAATCGGCCGCCGGGGGCGCACACGCCGAACCCTGGCTCGTCGAACAGGTCAATCATTTTCTCGGTCCCGCAGTGCTCAACATAGAGCGAGCCATAATGCCGTCGATTTACGGACTCTTCGGCGCGCAATGGCACGAGCCTGCTCAGGGTCAACTCATAATCCCCGGACATGTGGTATGGGCGGTCTTGCTTGTGATCCTTTGCTCGATAGCCGTTCTATTGATGCGCGGGAAGCTCTCGGTCGATAAACCTTCGAGGGGCCAGCAGGCGCTTGAGGTGATCGTCGAGCAGATTCGCGATCTACTCGGTCAGGTCATAGGCCCTTACGGCCGCCGGTATGTGCCCGTGATAGGCTCGTTCGCGGTCTTCATACTGATAGGCAACCTGATGGGACTCGTGCCGGGACTCGGAGCGCCGACCGAAAACATCAATGTGACGGGCGCGCTCGGCATCACATCGTTTCTCTATTACATCTCGATGGGCTTCCGCCAGCAGGGCCTGAAATACTTCAAGCACTTTACCGGGGGACTTACGGGCGCGCTGCTTCCGACGATTGGCATATTGATCTTCGTCGTGGAGATACTTTCGAACAGCGTCCGGCCCGTCACGCTCTCGCTTCGTTTGTTCGTGAATATGTTCGCCGATCATCAGATCGCAGCAGAGTTTCTGAAATTGGCTCCACCGCTGGTTCCTATATTCACTATCGTTCTGGGCGTGTTCGTCTCTTTCGTGCAGACCTTCATATTCATAATGCTTTCGATGGTCTATCTGTCTGAGACCGTCCCGCACGAAGAGCACGACACCGAAGAGCATGGTCACGGGCACGAAGCGGCGGCCGAGGCGCACTAGGGAAACGATGAACTATGAATGATGAATGATGAACTGATTGACTCCTTTATATCCATCGTTCATCGTTCCTTTTTACGGCTTCATTCGTACAAGAAGTTGAGGAGATTGATAGCGAGGCCATCTCATATAAGCTGATCGCACGGGCTGCTGGAGCCTTGCCGTAATCAGGGGGTGGCAAGTGTATACCGGGCACGTGGAAATAATACCTGAGCCGCGCTGTCAGGCATCCTCAAGTTTGAGGGCTTGCCCGCTTCAAACGGGCTTAAACGGGCCGGCGTGACCGGCTCACACGGAGAAAAGTATATGATCAAAGCGAGATTGTTCTTTATGTCGGCGCTGATGACGCTGATGGTCGTTGGAACGGCGGCGGCGCAGGGCGAGGGGGGAGGTAACTCATGGGTCTTCCCGAATCTTTCGATCTACGCCGTTGCGATAGCCGCTTTCGGCGGCGCGCTCGGCGACGGAAAGGCCATTGCCGCAGCCTGCGAAGGCACCGCGCGAAACCCCGGCGCGGGCGGGCGCATATTCACAATGTTGCTGCTCGGCCTTGCGCTCATCGAAACGCTCGTGCTCTTTACGTTCCTGACTCTGTTCATCGAAACAGGAATCAAAAAGTAGACGGCGCGCTGAAATCAGTACCCCGACCGGAAGCGTTGGGGTCGAAAGGGGAGGCTGCGAAGAAAGAAATCTTTGTGCGCCTCCCTTTTTGATTTGTGCGTGTAAGGATAAAATCTTTGAGCGATCCATCGCCTGCCCCGAACGGGCGCGGCAAACTTTTCTGCGGGAGATATTCCGATGCAATCATTCAAAGAGAGTATGATCGAACTCATAACGATGACCTCTACCAACCTGCCGCCCGATGTGCGGCGCGCGATGGCCGATGCGCTCGAAACCGAAAGCCCCGCCTCGCGCGCGGGGTCCGCTCTCGCCGTCATCGCAACCAATATCGATATGGCAAGCGACGATGAAGGCCCTATATGCCAGGACACGGGAATGCCTACCTTCGAAATCAAGACCCCTGTGGGCGCAAATCAGATAATCATGAAACGCGAGATTCGCGCTGGTCTTGCCGAGGCCACGCGGCGCGGCAAGCTGAGGCCCAACTCGGTAGATTCGATAACGGGCGAGAACTCAGGCGACAATCTCGGACCCGGAACTCCCGTCATGCATTTCGACCAATGGGAAAACGATGACGAGATAGAAGTCAGGTTATTGCTCAAAGGCGGCGGCTGCGAAAACAAAAACATTCAATATGCGCTCCCTGCGGAACTGCCTCACCTGGGACGCGCGGGCCGCGACCTCGACGGCGTGCGCAAATGCATTCTGCATGCGGTGTGGCAGGCGCAGGGGCAGGGGTGCAGCGCGGGCGCTCTCGGCGTCTCGATAGGCGGAGACCGCACCTCCGGGTATCAACACGCCAAAGAGCAACTCTTCCGCACGCTCGACGATCTCAACCCGGACCCGAAACTCGCAGCCCTCGAAGATTACATAATGAAGGCTGCCAACACGCTCGGCATAGGCACTATGGGATTCAGCGGCGGAGTGACGCTGATAGGCTGCAAGGTCGGCGCGCTCAACCGACTGCCCGCGAGCTTCTTCGTGTCGGTCGCTTACGACTGCTGGGCTTTCAGGCGATTAGGCGTCGTGCTCGACGCGCGGACGGGCGAAATAAAGAGATGGCTCTATCGAGATGAGTCGAAACCCGTCGAGCGCGTCGCAACGGGCGAAGGGTTCGCTTTGACGGGGAATGAAAAGAAGCTCATCGCGCCGATAAACGAAGATCAGGCGCGCGCGCTCGAAGTGGGTGATGTCGTGTTGATTTCAGGCGAGATGTACACGGGGCGCGATGCCGTTCACTCTTATCTGATGAAGCACGAGCCGCCGGTAAGCCTCGCGGGTTCGGTGTTATATCACTGCGGCCCTGTTGTGATGAAAGACAACGGCAATTACAGGATAACCGCCGCCGGGCCTACGACAAGCATACGCGAAGAGCCTTATCAGGCCGACATAATAAAACGCTACGGCGTGCGCGCCGTCATAGGCAAAGGCGGCATGGGCAAACGCACTCTCGAAGGAATGAAAGAAGCGGGCGCGGTCTATCTGAACGCCATAGGCGGCGCGGCTCAGTATTACGCGCGCTGTATAGAAGAGGTTCTGGACGTAAACCTTCTTGAATTCGGCATGCCCGAAGCGATGTGGCACCTGAGAGTCCGCGACTTCCCCGCCATAGTGACTATGGACGCGCACGGCAACTCGCTTCACGCGGACGTAGAGAAGGCATCGGCCGTAATGCTCGAAAAGCTAGCCGCTCCTGTGTTTTGAAAAAGAGCGGGAAAGCATGTACGGGCCTCTGTAAAGGATGAGGGATGAAGGATGAAGGATGAAAGGCGGAGTGAAGAGGTTTTCATCCTTTATCCTTCTGCCTTCATCCTTCCGAAGGGTCGCCCCTCGGTCAGAGATCACGCCGAAATCATTTATCCGCGAGCGGGGGCGACCAGAGACGGTCGCCCGTACAGGTTAGACCCGCAATGGTTAGTATCAGAGAAAAGCTTTCAGCAAATCCTTTCTCTGATCCTCAAATATCGAAGATTCGCGCTACCTCATACCGAAATCCCGGTAAGACCGAAGACGTTATTTCATCATTCTCGCCGAGCATAGCCGTCAATTGCAGGCCCTTATCTTTCAACTCATAAATCTCGATGGTGCGATTCGCAGGATCGGCTATCCAGTACTCCTTTACTCCTTGCTCTCCATACAGTCGTCGCTTGATTATTCGGTCGCGCCGCTCGTTTTCAGCGCCCGGCGAAAGGATTTCGATTATCAGGTCCGGTGCCCCGATCAATCGCCCGCCCGATACCACTTCATTGACGCGATCTTGTTTCACGAAGAGAACGTCCGGTATCGCGGACCTGTACTCATCAAAAATGACGCCTACGCCCGACACAACTTTGCCAATCGGATTGTCGGCCAGATATAAGCCGATGGTCATCTGAAAATTCTGGCTGATAAGCTGATGCGCGAAGCTTGGTGCTCGTGACACGAGAAGTTCTCCGTCGATGAGTTCGTAGCGATTGCCGTCATCGGGCATGGCATCAAGATCGGCTACGGTTAAAATGGGTTGAACCGGCGATTTCATATAAACCTCTGAACCGAGCCAATACTGTATTGGCTTGAGTGATGCTGAAATGTTAGCACAACGAAGTTGTCAAACAAATTCCTGTGGGTTGTGCGAGCGTCAGGCCCGACCGTCAGGCTACATCACAGGCGCAAGCAGTATCGCATTCATGAAAAGCTGCGTGGTCGTGCGCCATAAAAACCGGAAATTCGGATCGTCGGCAAAGAGTATCACGTGACCTCGCCCTGTCGGTTCGTCTATCACATAAGCCGTCCCGCGCAGTAACTCTTCGGTGTTGTCGGGCCACACGAATCCCGCGACCGTCAGTTGCCCTTCAGATGCAAACGTGGCGACATTGGCCCCTTCCTTCGACGCGCGGAAGAAAGCGTCTCCTCCAAAGAGCGCCACAACGGTGTCCGAATCATAGCCGTAAGAGAGATAGTGATCGCGGTCGAGCTTCACACGGAACGAAGCGCCCGTCACAGGGATGGGCTTCGTTGGCTTCTTCTTCTCGGCGGGCTTCTCTTCGGGTTTGGTCTCAGCCGGTTTCTTCTCTTTGGGCTTTGCCTCAGAGGGTTTCTGAGTTGCAGGTTGTTGCGCCGCAGGTTGAGAAGCCGGAGCGGGCGGAGGTTCTTCTTCGGAGCCGACGAGTCGCGAAGAGGTCAACCCCACATCTTTGCGCGTACACATCACCGCGCCGCCGCCTACGCCGATGAGCACGCCGCCGCCTTGCACCCACGATTTCAATTTGTCTATGCCGTCTTTGCCGAGCTTCGATTGATAAGCGCCCGCGCTGCCGTCAGGCAGAATGACGACGTTGAATTTCGACAGGTCTACACCCTTGAGCGCGTTGATAGAGACAGGCGTAAACGGAAGTCCGTAGGCGCGTTCGAATGTATACCACATAGCGCCGTAGCCGGTCGGACTCGTCCCCTCGTCCCAAACGACGGCCACGCGCGGCGCTTCGAGGCTGACTATGGTTTCAGAGCCGATGCCTGTATCGCCCGCTTCGCTGTAGGCCGAATTCGCCGCAAAGGCGCGCGCGCCCGTCTCGCGTGCGAGGGCCGATATGCGATTGTGAAGCGTTTCGGGATTGCGATGGACGCGCGCGAGGAGCGTCCCTGCGGGCCAGTTGCGTCCGTTTGCGCTCAACGGCCGGGTTGCGACCGCAAGCTTGAATCCTTCGCCGAGCAACCCGACGGCGAGCCGCGTCGCCGCGTCCGTGCCGTAAGGGATTATGTAAGCCGTGCTCGCGCGCCCGCCTTCGATGCCGCCTCCTATTCCGGGCAGGGGTTGTGAATCGGACGCACTCAGGAGTTCGCCGCTTAATTGAAAAGGGCCAGGGCGGGTTGTGACATGAATTGTTTGCACCTGCGCACCCTGAACTGCGGGCGCGTCTTCGGTCCAGTAAGCTTCTACGCCGAAGGCGAGCGGCAGCGACCATGAGCTTATGTCGTAGAATTCATAAAATTCCTTCTGGACATTTTCGCCGCGCTTCTCATTGCGCTCTCTGCGGTCGAGTTCCTGTTTTATGAACGCCTCGTCGAGTTCGGGATTGGGTTCGAGATGAGCTTTCGCTAGTCGCTTCTGAGGCTGGTTGAAGTCTATGACGTAAGCGCCCGCCGGAAAATCGCGCGGCCCGGCAGCAGACCCGAAATAATCGTGAGCCGACGCCGAGCGAAATCCGTTGCGCGCGACCGTAACCTCTATGCCTTCGAGCGTGAGGTTGCGAACGAGCGCAGCCGTGCGTGCAGGGTCTTTGCCGGGCAGTAGCACTACGCGCTTCATCTTGCCCGTGCGGCCTTCGTCCATCCCTGTTTTGAAAAAGAGATAAAAGTCCTTCAGCCTCGCCTCGCGGTTGTCAGCGGCCGTCTCAAGCGTGGCCATGGATGCAGCGAAGTGCTTGGCTATGCCCTGGCGAAAAGTGAGTATGGTTTCGTCATCGCGCTTGATGTTGAGCGAGTTCGGCCCGCCGCCGTCCGTCTCATAAGTCATGCCGGTCGCGCCGTTTAGCGACGACCACGAATCCATATAGCCCGCGTAATAAATGTCGAATATATGCCTGACATAATAGTTCCAGCCGTAGCGGTCGAAGGCTGCGGCATTGCCGCGTCCGAATTTATCGTACCAGAACTTCGATTTTTCCACGGGCAGGTTCTTGTTGATAGGCTCTGCGGCGGGCGGGAAGAAATAAGAAGCGACCTGGCCGTGAAGGTCCACGAATACCTGCGGCCGCCATTCGCGCATAGCGCGCATGAAGTTTAGGTTTTCAGGCTGCGAGAGAGCCAGCATATCGCGGTTCATATCGAAGCGATAATGATTGCCGCGGCCGTAGATTTGATAAGGCTCGCCGTGCTCAAGGCTGAAGGGTTCGGCATTGCCTATGGCAAGGGAGTTTTCCCATACGGCGAACCGTTCGTGGCCGTCGGGGTTATGCATGGTGTTGATGACGACCACTACTTTTTTGAGCATATCAAGCGTGCGCGACTCTTCCGAAGCAGCCAGTTGATAGAGCGCCTGCTGAACGGTTTCGTAGCTTGCGGACTCATTGCCGTGAATGCCGTAGTTGAGCCAGACGACTATGGGCGTTGCGGCGGCAAGTTGATCGGCCTCGGCTTCGGTCGTCTGACGGGGGTCTGCGAGGCGAGCGATATTGGCTTTTATCTCGTCGAGGCGAGCGATATTTTCGGGCGCGGAGATTATTGCGAGATAGAGACTGCGATGCTCCCATGTCCGTCCGTTTTCGATCAATCGCACGCGGTCAGGCGCGGCGGCAGCTATCCGTTCGAGGACGCGAACTATCTGTCCGTGAGGGGTCTGGAACTGTCCCGGCTCATAGCCGGTGATCGATGAAGGGCGCGGCACGTTATCGCGATAAGGGCCGCGCGCGTAGAAGTCGAAACTCTCTTGAGCGAACGCGCCTGTGGCAAGGGCCGCCACAAGCAGGGCGAGCGAAAAAATCTTTTTTAATCTCATTCAGTATTCACCTTTGAAGTTGAAGTAAAGATAAACGATAGGTGGGAAATAGAGTGCGTGTCAATTTGGTTATTGCGGACTTAAGGGAGGTGATTTTGCGCTCACTTATGTCGCTGAGTTGGACGATTGTTTATTTCCATCGTTCACGCCGCCTCTGCGCCTCCTCGTAAAAGCCATCTCAATCCTGTAGTCCGGCGAAGATTAAAACCAGCCCCATAACACCCAGAGCCACGTAGATGGCAAGTAAAAACTTGCTATACCCTGTTGAGAGTTCTGTTATAAACCCCGAGATAAACGCGCCGAACAACGCACCGCCCACAGCAATCATAAAGTCTTTCCACCGCTTGCGCTGCTTGCGTGTCTGTATAATGTTTAGTGCCTCTTGCACATGCGTGCTCAATACTTCATCATCACCTCTCTGGTAGGCGAGTGTCTTGGCAAGAACGATCAAGGAAGCAGCGTACTCATTGACATTTTCTCTAGCAATGCTTACAGCGTTCGGATGCATCGGTTTGTCGATGAGTTCCTGCTGCTTGTCAGCCATTTATTTCCTTTCTTTCGAGAATACTTTTAAAGTCAAGTTCGAACGTGCGAAACAACTGATCCTCCCTGGAACGAATCCCCTCGATCAACTGTATTCTCTCGTGTTTCCGCTGTTGATAAATTTTACGAGCGAGTAGAAAGATGATGGAAAGACCAGCCAGCACAGATACAATGACTGCCAATAGGTATACATAGGCTTTTGCTATTGTAGAGAAAGAGAAAATTGTGATTATCGAAGCCATTACCCCTAATAGGGAAGCAATTACCGATATAATAGACGTTATTAAAAATAAGGTTTTCTGCTCATCGTCGCAAGGCGCGCTTGCGATGCCTCACTCGCAAATTGTGCAAACCTGTCGCTACCTCCATGAGA
>JAKEHD010000600.1 GCA_022615215.1 Blastocatellia bacterium | reverse complement strand
CTCAAGAGCGCGGAGTTCGACCGCGAGCAGGGAGGCTTCAGCGTAGGCGGGCCGTTCATAAAGGACAAGCTGTTCTGGTTCGTGAATTTCGAGAAGTCGAATCAAGATGCGACCACCTTCACGCGACCGAATAACTTTCCGAATTTCGCGAGCGCAGTGACGACGCCCTTCAACGAGAACCTCGCGCTCGGACGTCTCGATTGGAACGTCAACAATAATATTCGGACGTTTTATCGGTTCAGCCACAACTCGAACGATGCGGCTACAGGGTTCGGCGGTTCCAATCTCTGTTGTGCGCCGTTTGCCAACGACAACAACACCAACGTGCATGCGTTCGGCATCGACGTGACGCAGGGGCGATTCAGCCATTCGGGGCGCTATGGTCACACGAACTTCGACAATCAGATAGTGCCTGCGACGCTGGCACTTCCGGTCTTTACGGCAGCCAACGGAGTGCCTGTCTCAATAGCGTTGAATAATCGGGCCGAACTTTACACAGGGCCGAATCGGCTGGCTCCGCAGATGACCTTCCAGAACGACGACCAGTTCAAGTACGATGGTGGGTTCGTGCGCGGCAGCCACTCCTGGCGCTACGGAGCGGAGGTCAATCACATTCAGGTGAACCTGTTCGCCAGTTTCTTCGGCATAGGCCCGGAGGTCCGCGCGACCTTCAGCGACGCCAATCGCAATGCGATCATCGCGCGAGGCGGCGACCCGCTCAACCCGCTTGAGTATCCTGTAGCTTCTTTCTTCGTCGGCAACGGGCTGGGAGCTTTCACTGAGATAGCCAATCTCGGCCGTCCGAGCGGCGGAATAAACAGCACTCGAATCTCCTGGTACTTCCAGGATAGCTGGCGATGGCGGCCCAACCTGACGATCAACTATGGGCTCAAGTACGGAGTCGATACGGGCCAGGTCAACGATGACCTTCCGGGACCGGCTTTCCTCGAACAGGTAATCGGTACGGGCCAATCACAGCCGACCCGTCTGGACAAGAACAACTTCGGCCCGCAGGTAGGATTCGCCTGGGATTTCAAGAACGATGGCAAGACCGTTATACGCGGAGGGGGCGGAGTCTTTTACGAGACTCAAATCTTCAACAACGCGATATTCGATCGCACCAACAGACTGCCGATAGGACTCGGCTTTTCCACTGCCCGTCCGCCACTGACAGGCATCGACTCGCAAGGAAGGCTTCTTGCGGGTGGCCAGCCCGTGTCGCAAATAGACACGAGAACTCTGGCAGGGAGGCCCGTGAATCAGGTGATAGACCAGATCGCCGAGTTACAATTGGCCTTCCAGGCGGCTTCGGCAGCGATTCCGTTCGATCCGAATGGACCGTCGGCGCTTGAGATAGACGGCACGACCTCGTCAGGCCCCATATTCAATCAGGAGTTCGCCTCACCGACCGCCTATCAGATCAACTTGGGTGTACAGCATGAGTTGGGCAGAGGGTTCCTGGTATCGGCCGATTACATATTCAACCGCTCGACCCATAACAACATCGTGCGCGACTACAACAGGCTGTTTGCGGCCGACACGCTGGACCCGGCCACAGCGCGCAGCATAAGAGACGACGCCCTGGCATCAGAAGGGTTCGGTCCCGGAACAGCCGGCGTCAATGCCGCGATTGCCGCGGGATTCGGCGCCGATCTTTTCGGAAGCATAGGCGATGCCTTCGTGGGAGCATTTCCTTCCCTTAACGGACCTGTCAATGTCATCACCTCTTCGGGCATATCCGAATACAATGCCTTGCAGATTCGCCTGAGCAAAAGGTTCGACGCCATCGGCTCATACCTGCGGGGCGGCGTCATTGATGTCAACTATGCGCTGTCGCGCTTCAACGGTGTGGCAGGATTGAGCACTCAGGCCGGCGATCAGGACTTTATCAACAACACGCAGTTCAACGATAACTTCCTGAGTCCGCAAGCCTTCGGACCATCGACGCTCGACCGCACACATCAGCTTACGGTCAACGCTCAGTTGGAATTGCCCTGGGGACTGAACATCGGCACCATATCGGCATTACGAACCGCTCTGCCGACCACTCCGTTCCTGACGCAAGGCTTTGGCGGAAGCACAGAAGTCCTCTTCAGCGACCTCGACGGTGACGGCACGGTCCAGGATTTCTTGCCGGGTGCAGGTCGCGGGTCGTTCGGTCGCTCGATCGGCAGCATCAGCGAGTTGAACGCCTTCATCGGCGACTTCAACAGCCAGTTTGCAGGCCAGATCACTCCCGCAGGCCAGGCGCTCGCGAGCGCCGGCGTCTTTACTGAAAACCAGCTCAGACAACTCGGCTTCATCATTCAGCCGATAACTCCCGCTCCCACCGGTCAGGTGATGAACGATTCCTTCATCACCACCGACGTTCGCATAAGCAAGAGCATACAGATCGGTGAGCGCGTCCGCATTCTCCCATTGGTTGAAATCTTCAACCTCTTCAATGTTTCGAACTTCGCCGTGTTGAACGGAGAGCTTGCAGGCTCAACAGGCCAGATAAACGGCACGACGGCAGGCGACAGGTCCAACAAGCTCGGCCTCGGATCGGGCAGCTTCTCTCAAGGTCTCGCACGCTCCGTTCAGTTCGGTCTCCGCGTCCACTTCTAGCGCGGTCGAACCATTCTTTTCTCTTCTCTTCCGGTAGTGAGGCCCCGATGGGGCCTCACTACCAAACTTTCTTTCCTCTATTCAAGGGATGCTCTCTGTCTCAGCGAGCAAGTCCGAAATTTTGAAGCGAAGTGGTGTAAACTGCAATTTGCATTGCTTGGAGGAGATAAGATATTCTTTCCTGCCGAATGATGCGCCTTGCGCCCGTCCACACCGCGAGTTTTTCATAGTCTACCGCGCAGCAAAAGCAAGGTCGCCTGAGCCGTTTCGGGAGTCTTCATTATGCGTGGCGCGATCGGAATTCGAGTTCCGCTCAACCGTGGCATCACCTGGTGGTGGGGTTTCGGCCTGCTCATCGCCGCGCCTGCGCTATTGCTTGCGCTGTTCGGACTCAGGGCCGTGCATGCCGAGCGCCTGGAACGCGAAGAGCAATTGCGCAGGCAGCAGACTCAAGCAGCACGTCTGGCCGATGCTGCCATAGCGAATGCTCTCGACGAGATTGAGGAAAAAAGTCTTCCTTTTGAAAGCGATCTCCGCAAGCGCCAGGCGAGCGTCGGACCTAGTGTTGCCGAAGCCGGGGGCGTTACATCGAATCTGCCTCTTATATCTTTCGACCGGCGCGGCCTGCTTGTCTTTCATCGAGAAAGGGTCTATTTCGGTGATCCGGAAGGACAGGCCGAATCGAACCTGCCTCCGACCGAATGGTCGCTCGCCACAGAAAGCCTGATCGAGGAAGCCCTGGCCTCAGAAGCGCAACAGCTTCCGAGTCGCGCTGTTGCGCTCTACAGCCGAATTCTGAAAGAGGAGCCACATCTCGGCGACTGGGCCGATTTGTGTATAGCTCGCATACAGTATCGAAGCGGCTCGCAATCGGCAAGGGACCGTCTCACAAGTCCCGCATGGGGTCGTTCGCAAGGTCTGACACCGTCGGGGATGCCTGTGGCTCTCATTGCCTGCGCAGAAGTAGAGCAGTTGCCCGCCGATGAGCGCCTCCCGTTTGCTGCGCTGCTCGAACAGGCGATGGAAAATCTGCGGGGCGGGCGGTGGTGGTTGAGCTACGACGCGCGGCGCTTCTACGACGCGCAGCTTCGCTCTTTGCTTGAGAGCGCAGGCTCAAACGCGCATGCAACCGAAGACGTTCGGCTCGATGAGATGGCCGCCGTTGAACGTATGGTCCGCAATTCGCCTCCCTCGCGCCGCGACGGGGCGACGCGCAGCTTCGACCAGAGGGACGGCAGGGCATTTCTTTTCCTCTGGCTGCCGTCTGACGACAACCCTGATGTCTGGACGGGAGCGGCTTTTTCGGAGCGAGACATGGCGAGCCTGCTCGACTCTGTTTTGTCGCCTCTGCTCGGAGACCAGCCATACCGAGCGGCGATACGCGGCGCAGAGGGCAAAATCTTATGGGGCGGTCTGACAGATCAGGAGCGCAGCCCGCACGCGGAGGCGTTGCGCAGCATAAGCGGATGGGAGATGGTTTTCAGCCTCTCCCCCTATGCGACGGGAACAGGCCGGGCAGAGGCGCTCTGGTACGGACTTATCGCCTTGCTCGTAGCAGTGATGGGCTTCGGCTTCGCAATGACCGTGCGCGTCGTGCGCCGCGAGGCAGAGCTTGCGCGCAGGCAGAACGAATTCGTCGCCGCCGTAAGCCATGAGTTCAAAAGCCCTATCACGGGCATTCGCTTGCTCTTGGAGCGCGTGGCAGGAGGACGACTCGGCGCAGAAGAGAATACGGGCGAGTATTACGCTGCCATCGGTCAGGAGATCGCTCGTCTCGACAGGCATGTCGACCGTCTGCTCGAAGCGCAAAAGATACAGGAAGGGCGGCGGGAGTATCATCTCGCCCCGGCCTCCATAGCAGAGACTGCCCGGTCGGCCATCGAAGAGTTGCGCCCGCAGGCCGAGGCCCGCGACATAAGCCTCGACGCGCGGTTGGAAAGCGACATTCCCGACATTCAAATCGACAAACCGGCCATCACCGAAGCCCTTGAGAACCTGCTCGACAACGCCATCAAGTATTCGCCTTCGGGCACACGCATCACTGTGAGCGTAGGGGTCGCGGACGGTCAGGTGTGTGTGGAAGTAAGCGATCAGGGGATAGGAATAGAGCCAACTGATCTGCCGCGCATATTCGACAAGTTCTACCGGGGGAGGCGCGGCGACCGTCACAGTGTCCGGGGCACGGGACTTGGGCTTGCGCTGGTCAAGGCAACGGTCGAGGCCCACGGCGGCGCAATAGAAGTCACAAGCGCGCCGGGCGAGGGCAGTCGGTTTTCAATCAGGCTGCCGATAGAAAATGGAGGCTCTCCAGATGGCTAGAATACTGATAGTCGATGATGAACCGGCGATAGTGCTTGCGGTGCGCGGAGAGTTGAACTTCGAGGGCTTCGAGGTAGACTCGGCCGCCGACGGACACGAAGCCTGCGAGAAGGCGAGAGAGTTTCGCCCTGACGTTATGCTGTTGGACCTCGGGCTGCCGGGGATGAACGGATTCGAGGTGTGCCGGAGGCTGCGCGCGGAGATGCCCGCGATGTGGATCATAATGCTCACTGTGCGCGGGCAGGAAGTCGACCGTGTGATGGGGCTTGAGCTTGGCGCTGATGATTACGTGACGAAACCCTTTTCGCTGCGCGAGATCGTGGCCCGCGTGAAAGTCGGGCTTCGCCGGAAGGGAAGCGCCAACGCGCGGGCAATCTACAGATTCGGCCGAATAGAGATCGATTTGCGCTCGCATCGCGTTTTGAATAAAGGGCGAGAGGTCGCGCTCACGCGCAAAGAGTTCGAGATACTGGAAATGATGGCCGAGCGCGCAGGCCAGGTCATCACCCGCGACGAGTTCCTCGATGCAATATGGGGCGAGGAAGTCTACGTCACCCACCGGGTCATAGATACACACATCGCCGCATTGCGAAAGAAGATAGAGGATGACCCGAACAATCCCATCCACATCCTGAGCGTGCGCGGCATCGGTTATAAACTTGACTGAATCCTGACGAAATCTTAACCCAGACTTAACCCACTTCACATTTCACCTCAATAGAATCTATTCGTATGCATACCGAAAGGGCGTTGTGACGAAAACCGGGCCACAGCCGCTCTGATCTTTGTTTGGAGACACTCGGTCATGAATTCAATAACTCGCAAATATATGTTCATCCTGACGCTCGCACTGACAGGGCTTGCGGGATGGTTCTCTTTGCCTGGGCACAGTCTGAACTCTTCGGCCAATGGCAGTCCGGCAACTTCCGGCAGCGGCCGAGGGCAGCCGCCCCCCGATACCTCTATAACAGTGCGCGCATCGGGTCGAGGCAATCCCTGGATTAATTTCCGCGATGGAGTCGATCTGCCGGTTGAGTATGCCGGAGCGCCGCATCTAGAGCAGGCGTTGATTCGGAGCGAGTCCCGTCCGCTGGCTCTGGCTTCGGCCGACTTCGATGAGGATGGCGTCGCAGATCTTGTTTGCGGCTACGCAACCGACGAGGGCGGAGTGATCGCTCTGCACTCAGGCAATGTTGACTCGATATTTCCCAACAGCCCCGAGGCCCGCGAGCGCAAAGCGAAGGGCGAATTCACCGATTCTCCCTTCTTATCGTCCGCCCGAATATATGAAATCGCAGGATCGCCGAACTTTCTGGGGGCGGGAGATTTCGAAGGAGACGGGCACAGGGACGTGGTGGCGGCCTCTCGCGGAGGAAGCGCGCTTCACCTGATTTCAGGAGATGGGCGCGGCGGCTTTGGAGAGGAACGGCGGATAGAATTGCGGGGACGGGTGACTGCGCTCGCCACAGGCGAGATCAACCGGGCCGACGGGCTCGATGATGTGGTGGTCGGGATTGTCGGAGAGGATGGGGCGAAGGCGCTTGTATTCGAGGGATCGGAAGGCGCTCTCTTGAGCACGCCTGAGATCATCGCCTTGCCCGGTGAAGCGAGAGCGATTGAGCTGGGCCGGTTGGACGGCGATTACCTGATGGATATGGCTGTTGCTTCCCCAAGCGATTTGCTCATCGTTCATGGAAGGGATCGACAGCTTTCAATCGGGGATGGAACAGCAGTCCCGGCAGGCTCCATCAGTCGAAGAGCTTTGCCCTTCATTGCAAAGTCTATGGCCATAGGCGACTTTGTGGGAGACCGCCTGCCGCACGTTGCGTTGCTTGCCGAAGATGGCTCCCTGCATCTTGCAAGCTGGAGCAAGTCCGCAAGCAAGAAGCGAAAGAAGCAGGGCAGGAAGTGGAAGAGCGCGCTCTGGGCCAGAGGCCCCTGGACCGGGGCCACACACATACTAGCGATGCGCCTGTCGAGCCTGTCAGTCGATAATCTCGTCATGGTCGATCCGATCAATCATCAATTGCGCATTCTCACCCGGCAGCCGCAGAGCGAAGAGGGAGCGGCAGCGACGATTCCGCAGGCCGTCACTATCGATGTCGAGGGCAGCCCGGTTGCGGCGCTGCCTATGCGATTGAACCAGGATGCGTTGAGCGATCTTGTGATTCTCAAGAGTGGTCAGGGGACATTGGCGACGGCGATGACGCAGCCTCAAGCAACTTTTACTGTAACAAATGCTTTAGATAATACGAGTGATCCGCCGATCCCCGGCTCGCTCAGGGATGCAATCACTCAGGCCAATGCCAGCCCGGGTGCCGACCTGATCAATTTCAGCATTATTACCGTAGGAGTGCCGCCAACGATTTCGCCTCTGCGCCCTCTGCCCACAATCACAGATTCGGTAACAATAGATGGAACTACAGTATTCGCCGGCGCGGTGGAGTTGGATGGAAGCCAGGCCGGTTTTGCAACAGACGGGCTGAATATTACCTCCGCGAACAACACAATAAGGGGATTGATAATCAATCGGTTTTCTTCCGCCGGAATCCGTCTCGGTCCTTCTATCAACCTCGCTCCTTCCAGCGGCAACACACGGATTGAGAAGAACCTGATCGGCACTGATAGCAACGGCAATACAGACTTGGGAAACGATACGGGCGTCTCTATAGACACGTCTTCCGGCAACATTATTGGCGGTACGACGACTGCCGCGCGCAATATCATATCGGGCAACGACACCCACGGGATAATTCTTCAAAACGGAACCAGTGGAACGCTGGTACAAGGTAACTTCATTGGCACAAATCTCAGCGGTAACTCTGCCCTGCAAAATGGTCTTGCCATATTTATTTTCAATGCGGCCGGCAATACTGTGGGAGGAGCAATAGTAAATGGGCACAACCTTGTATCAGGCAACATTGGAGGGATTTTTATTTTTGGACCTGCTGCGACAGGTAATATGGTGCAGGGCAACTTCATAGGCACCGATGTCAATGGCACAGCGGATCTGGGCAATGATGACGACGGAATAGGAATAGGCGGGCCAAATAACACCATCGGAGGCACAACGACCAGAGCGCGTAACATTATTTCAGGAAACGACCGCAATGGTATTGCCCTTGACTTCGGCGCATCGGGGAATTTTGTACAGGGTAATTTCATTGGGACGCAAGCGGATGGCACCGGTCCATTGGGAAATAGCTCGCATGGCGTGCTATTTCTCGATTCCGCAAGCAATAACATAATAGGCGGCACGGGAGTAACACAGGGCGCGTGTAACGGCCCGTGCAATAAGATAGCCTTCAACGGCGATTCCCCCAATCGCGAGGGTATACACATCATTTCCGGCACCGGCAATGCTGTCTTGGGCAACGCCATATTCTCTAACTCAGAGTTGGGAATCGATCTTGGCAGCGATGATGTGGTTACACTTAACGACGCATGCGATGGCGACACTGAGGCCAACAACCTGCAAAACTTTCCTGAGCTTACTTCGGTTACATCCACTGCCAACAGCACGACCATAACGGGCACGCTCAATAGCACGGCAAATACGACTTTCGCAATTGAGTTCTTCGCTAACACTGAATGCGACCCTTCTGGCAATGGCGAAGGGGAAACCTTCATCGGCTCGCGCACTGTTACAACGGGCAACGATTGCGACGCGCCTATAAATGTTACGCTCCCCGTTTCCGTTTCCGCAGGTCAGTTTATCACCGCTACAGCCACCAATCTGTCGACCAACGATACCTCAGAGTTTTCCAACTGCATCCCCGTGACTTCTGCGGGCAATGCCGATCTCGCCATAGAAAAGACTGCCGCGCCCGCTCAACCCGGCGCTCAGGTGCTGCCCGGCTCGGATATAATTTATACTATAAAGGTCACAAACAATGGCGCGGGTGTCGCAAACAACGTGACGGTGACCGACAACCTGCCGCCTCAGACGACATTCAAATCATCCAGTCCTCAGAGCAACGGTTTCGGCAACAACCGCACATTCAATCTCGGTTCGCTCGCGGCGGGCGCATCTCAAACCGTAACCATTACGGCCACAGTGAACGCCGGAGTGACTGTCTGCTCGATCAGTAACACCGCAAGCGTCACTTCGTCTACGCCCGACACCGACATCGCCGACAACTCGGCGACGGCGGAGACAGCGATTTCCGGCGCGGCGACTCTGAGGCTTACCGGCTCGTCATCGCTCGACTTCGGCGCGACCGCGGCACATCTGTCGCCCTCAACGAGCGCCCCGTCCCGCACTTTCACAATCGAGAACACAGGAGATTGCCCGCGCGATGTCACCTTTTCGATCAACCGCACAGATACGGCCGGCGGCAAAATCACCGATAGGAACGACAGCCGTTTCTTTATGGTCTTTCCCGGAGGTTCGACCACACCCGCAACGCCCGGCTCGACTATCAGTATCCTCGCGCGTCAGACGATGGTCTTCCTGGTTCAGTTCCAGGCGTTGATTCCCGCCCCCGCAGGCACAGTGACCAATCTCCCGGCCAGCGCCGTCCTGCCAGGCAACATCAGGTCCGCAATCACCATTCAGCCGACAAGCTCAGGCGCTGCCCCTATCACGGTCGATCTTATAGCTTCAGTGACTGCACAACCGGCGCTGATTCCACCCGGCGGGCCGGGCACCGGGCCGCCGGTGAGATTCTCCAGGTCGGGTGACAATTTCACCATAACATTCGGCGTTTATCACCCGGACGCGGCGGGATCGCAGGGCGTCACCTCAGCGACTTATCAGTTCTTCAATAATAACGATCAGCCCGTCGAAGACTCTCACACAGAGAACCTCACCGCGCGAGTTCGCAACCTCGATCTGGCTCCGGGTCAGAGCTTCATCGTCGATCAGACGGGAAGGGGAATAAGCGACTTTCCTGAAATCACCAGAGTACAGGTCTGTATCTCCGCAGGAACGGGAGCAACCTGTACATTCGGTGCCCTGACCGCGCCTGATTCCGAAACCAATGCTTCGAGATCGCAAACAGGCAGCCGCGCGCGGGGCACTACTCTCATCCTGCCTCAGCTAAGGCTCAATCCCCGGCCCAGGTGAAGGCGCGCGGTATCGGGGAAATGTATTAAACGCTCTTTCAGGGAGGTCACTCATACCACCCGGAACGTCCGCACGAAATGATGAAAAGTTACGAAGGAGAAGCGACTGATGAAAACATATATCAACCTTGCGACTATCCTATGCCTGGTCCTCGCTTCGGGAATGGGCTTGCTGTCCGGGCCGGTTTACGCTGACGGCGATGATCGGGCCGCGCAAAAACCTATCAGGCTTCAGGCATTTGCATGGACAGGCCCCATCGGAGAGGTGGAGTCTATGGGCCGAGTCAAGATCAACGGGCGCGAAGCCTGCGCGGGCATCTCGATTTGGGGCAGCGAGTTGATCGAGGCCCCTGCGGGAAACGATGTGAGCGTATCGCTTCGTGCAATGGGCCGGGTGACTCTCAAAAACCGCACAATAGCGAGGCTCACGGCGGCCCCTGCCCTGTTTGATGACGGCACGAGCGGCGGCCTTCTGATCGCAACATTGATAGATGGAGACATGATTGTGAGCTTGCAAGAAGACGCAGAGGCTTACGTCGAAGCCTGCGGGTCGGTATTTACAGCCTCTCGCGGGGCGGGGTTCAGTGTGCAGGCCCACGAGGGCCGGGCCGCGTTCCATACCTTGACGGGACACGTGCGATCAGAGGTCCAGGAGCCTAAGCATTTCATCCGTCCCGTAGGAAGAAGAGCCAGCATCACAGTGAAGGCGCGCAGCAGTGTGCAGCTACAATTCCAGGTGACGGACGTGGCCGACAAACCTGTGCCCGACCTGCCGGTGACGGTCACGGTCGCGGGAAATGGGGTGTTGGGCTCAGGAGCGACCACCGGAACGAGCGTCACAGTGACTACAACCGCTCAGGGCATAGCCCAGGTGCCGTTTACGGCCGGCAGTTCGCCGGGATCAACTTCTACAGTCACAGCCTCGGCCCCCGGTGCCGGTGCCGCATCAGCCATTACGGTATCCACGCTGGCAGCAGGTGGCCTCTCGGCATCCACCATAGGAATCATCGTGGGGCTTGGCGCTGGAGGCGGATTGATTGCGGCCACTCAGGCAGGCGGAGGCAGTTCACAATCGCCACCACCACCGCCACCACCGCCGCCGCCGATGCCGCCGCGAATTACCTTCAATCCGCCGACGGTCAGGCCGTGATGGTTTTCGTTCTCGACTGCGTGTCAGACAGATTATGAAATGCGCACTGTTTATCAAACTGATAACGGTTTCACTGTTGCTCTTCTGGCCCGACCTGCCGAAGGTTGATGCGGGGAGTCAGGAGCAAAGCGAGCGTGCGCTCAAGACAAAAGCGGAAGCGGCTTCGAAGAGAACGATTGCCGACGGCAAGGCGCAGCTATGGGCCGTGATAATAGGCGTGTCGCTCTACAAGAACGGAGACAGGCAGATCAACGACAACCGCATATCCAATCTGAAGTATGCTGCCGACGATGCGCAGTCGATCTTCGATTTCCTCCGCAGCCCTGAAGGCGGCGGCTTCGTCCCTCAGTCCGAAGGCGGTCGCATGATTCTGCTCAAGGACGAGCGGGCCACCCGGTTAGAGGTCGAGCGGGCGCTCGACCTCCTCAAACAATCGAAGCCTGAAGACTACTTCATCATATACATCGCCGCACACGGGGCGCTCGCCCCTCTGCCTGATCCGGTCTCGAAGAGGACTCTGGAGGTTCCTTACTTCGTTCTATATGACAGCGACCTCGACGACCTTCCGGGCACAGGCATAGAGATGCAAGCCCTCCGCCAATTAATAAGCGAGATTCCCGCTCGTAAGGGACTCGTGCTTGCGGACGCCTGTCACAGCGCGGGCGTGCAGATGGCCGGGCGCGGCTTGAGAGTCAGCATTCGCGCCAACTCGCGGTTCATCGAGGAGATGAGAAATATCCCTCCCGGCATCGCTTTCATCTCGGCTTCCGATCAAACCGAATCGTCTTATGAGTCCGATGAACTCAGCCGGGGCTTTTTCACTCACTGTTTGCTCGAAGGTCTCGGAGGGATTGCCGACTCGGACCTCGATGGCATAGTGACCTTCGAAGAGATGAAAAACCATCTGCGCGATTGCGTGCGCGATCTCTCCGACGGAAAGCAAACCCCTGTGTGGAGCACGACCTCCGTAGGAGTCAATCAACTCGGTTTGTCGGTCACGCCTTACGCGCATTCGGGGACCGGCAGCGAATACGGCTTGCTGACCATAAGAACGCCGGACATAGACGGTGTCGAGGTCGCAGTCGATGGCCTGCCCATGGTCACGCTCGACAGCCGCACCCCGCGCACGTTGAAGATAAAGGCCGGGCCGCGCAACCTCTCTTTCCGCAAGGAAGCAATGCAGAAGGCCGTGCAGGTGACGGTCGAGCCTGGCAAATCGAAAACTATAGAGGTCAATCTCAGCTTCAGCGAAGAGGGCGAAGACGACCCGTCCATACCTTTCAAACGCCGGACAATCGTCTTCCTCTCCGAAGATAGGGAACCTTCGAAGAAAGCCAGGGATCTTTTCCTGAAAGGCGTCGAGAAATTCAACAAGCAGGATTTCAATGACGCCATCGATCTGCTGAACCGCGCGGTGGACGAGGGCGGGGGGGCTTACCGGGAGGCGCTCGTCTATCGCGGCCGCGCGGAACAATCGCTCTCGCGTCAGATGGATGCTGTGGCGAGCTTCGAAGCGGCGCTCGCGCTCAGGCCATCCGATTATGAGACGAGGGCGCTGCTTGCGGATGCAAAATTCCGCGCCGGATTCGATGTCGAAGAAGTGGCCTCGGAACTCAAGAGCATAATAAGAAACCACCCGGAGTTCGAGGAGGCCCGCGTTATATATGCCGACGTGCTCTTGTCGCGCAAGGAGTACATAGCAGCGGAGCGGCAATTGATGCGCGCAATCAACAGCAATCCGAGGTATCCGGCCGCTTACATGGCGCTTGCCGATGTGCTCACATTTTCCCGCTCTAAGGAGAAACTGCGGCAAGCCATAGAAGCGGCCGACAAGTCTCTGGAGCTTTTCGATGAACTGTCGCGCAAGCATCTATCCTTTGCTCGCGGCCTCAAGCGAATGTCGATATCGCATGTGATATTCGGGGGCGGGCGCTACGTAAACAGGGCGGCGATGGCCGAATCCCATTATCACAAGGCACAGGCCATAAGCCTTCTGGTCGAACAGGGCCACGCGCAGGCCGACCGCGACGCCTATCTCGATGAGGCCCGCAGGAACATCGAAGCAGCGATGAAGCTTATAGAGGGCCTTCCCCGCAAGACGCGATCAACACGAGAGGTCTTGCTGTTTGAGGCCAGCGCGCGAAACCATCTGCTCAAGGGAGACCTCGCGCGCGCGATACGGGACGCGGAAAGATCGCTCAAAGCGGGCCGGTCGCTGCCCTTTCTGAAAGACTATCCCGATGCGCATTACACGCTTTTCCTTGCATACAGGAGCAGTCAGAAATTCCGCAAGGCCGCCGAGCATCTGCAAAATTACATAGAGGCGTCGGGGTCGCATCTGGACCCGGATGAGCGGAAGGGGCTTGAGGACGAACTTCGACGGCTCAGGGAGCGCAGCGACACCATCAGGCAATGACCGGCAGAGTATTATGAAGCGTTTTATAGAAGTTTTCGTGCAAAGACAGCAACCGAGACGAAGTGACAGCATTCGCGCAATCAGAAGTGGGCGAGCCATCATTGCAGGCAGGAGGGGACACGGGGACACGGGGACACGGGGACACGGGGACACGGAGACCTGTTGCTTTTGCTGCCTGAAATCTCCGCGTCTCCGCGTCTCCCCCTCGCCGCGTCGCTTTTGCGGTTTGCCTTCCTCGCGGATGGTCGAAGCCTGTATCGCCTGCGGTCAATCTAAAAGACATCTCCGGTTCCGGCGTGTAACGCGCCGGACAGAGGGGGCTTGATTTCTTCACGCGCTTGATGCCAAATTACCTTCGATGATTTCGATCGCTGTTGCTTCCGCTATCGGTCGCTTCTGACAGGGAGGCATCGAATGCCACTATCAACATTGCGCGCCTTAGCATGCATCGCCCTTGTGATCTCGCTTGTCGCTCTCCCTGTACCTGCCCGACAAGACCCTCGCATGTTGTATGAGCGCGCCTGCATGCTCGATGAGAGCAATCGCGATCTGGCTGAAGCCATAAGGCTATACGGCCAGTTCATCAGCCAGGCCAAAGGCCCGCGCTCGCTTGCTGCAAAAGCGCAGTATCGAATAGGCGTCCTCTATGAGCGATTGGGACGCAAGATGGAAGCCCAGCGCGCATTCAAGGTCGTAGTCGCTCAGTACCCGGATCAGGTCGCTACGGCAAGCCGCGCGCAGGCGAAGATCATTCGTGTCGCTAAAGGCAAATCGCCAGATGGCATGCCGATCAAGCGGGCGGGGCCTTCGGAGGACGGGCGCTATCTGGCCACTTTTACTTTCCCTGTAAAAGAGCTGCTTTCCCAACCGGTAACCGATACCAAAAGGCAGCGCCTTTACCTGATCGCAAAGCGCGAGTCGGAGGTTACCGAAGAGGGCAACAAGCGCGGCTTGCGACGTGTGGGCCGCCTGGTCTACTGGCCGAGTACGCTCGTAGTCATAGACATCAAGACCGACTCGATTATCAAGACCGTTCCCTTTCCGGTCTATCTTGGCAGCATCGCTTACAACCTTGCTAACGACAGGATTTATGCAGCAGCCGTGGTTGATGGCCATATCAAGGTCATAGACCCTGACACCTTCGCCACGGAGGCCCAGATCGCTTTGCCTGGATACCCCGGTGGTCCTACCCCCAATCCGAACACAAACAAGATATACGTCCCCTGCCAGGGATTTGCGGGCAATGACAAACTGTTCGTCATCGATGGGGCGACCAACGCCGTTACGGGGCCGTTCGATCTGAACGGCTCGTCGGGCGATGTTGTCGTCAATCCTGCTACGAACCGCATCTATGTCAGGGCAGACGAGCGAATGCGGGTGTTTGACGGAAGAGACAATTCGGTGCTGGCCGACCTTGAGGGATTGCGCGTCATCGAGGTCGATCCGGTCCATAATCGCATCTATGCACAGGTGTGGAGCAATTCTCAAATCGTATCGCTGGCTGTGCTCGATGGGGATACCCACGATGCAATCATCCCTTTCAAAACCATAGACATCCCTGCATCCTTCGCGGCCGTTGACCCTGAAGCCAATCGCCTGTACGTAGCTCTTCCTGATGCGAATCAGATAGCCGTAATAGATACCGCCAGTCACACGGAAGTGAGCAGATTGACGACTGCCCGATACCCCAATCAATTGACTGTAGACCCATCCACAGGAAAGCTTTACGTGTGTGACTCTCTGAATGACGGCACCAATATGCTCATCGCCATGTCAAAAGAAGCGCTCGAACAGAAAGACGTGCCTGAAGAATTCTTCGATGATTTCGACAGCGCCGACCTGGACCCGGCATGGGCAGTGCGCGAGGGACAGGGCAGCTATTCTTTAAAGGAGAATTCGGGCCACCTGCGCTTTCGATCTGCTGCCCCTTCGGGGGCTGTTCCTTACCTCATGCTGTCGCGCAAGTTCAGGGGGGATTCCTGGACCCTCGAAGCGAAGGTGTCTTACTTCACCGGCGCATCGGGAGGAGCGAGGTATCTTCGTTTCGGTATCGCTTTTGGTGAATCTCCAGAGAAGCGGGCGATGTTGCCCGATAACGGGGTCAACATTGTCCGGCATCGCGATGACTGGAATGGTTGCTGTCCCGGTAACATAGCAATTGAGTTCAGAGAGAACGCTGTATACAGACTGCTCGCCCGGCTCTTGCCGAATGAGGATGAAGTTTACATCTGGCGAATCAAGCGCAAGGGGCGCACCATAATGATCAAGCGCAGCGACGACGGAACGAATTTCACCGTCGTCGCCGCTCACACTTTCGGCTCGCAGATTGACGGCGTCGCGCAGTACCTCTTTCTGACTTTCAACGCGCACAACAATGACGATGCGTATGCCGACTATGACTACGTGCGATTGAGCAAGGCGCGGTCAGTCATCAGCTATCAGCCATCAGCCGTCAGCTATACTGACCTCTCCCTGCTCCTCTGCCTCCTGACCACTGACTACTGACCACCGGCCACTGTGTCAGCGGCGCTTTACGCGAGGAACCATAAGCGCGCCGTAGAGTCTGTCTTGAAAAAGTCGAGCAGCATATCGGCCACCTTTTGCCTTGCGGGAGTCGCCGGGTGCGTGCCGTCGTTATTGAAATCCGAACACGACCAGGTAAGTCCGTCGCTTCGCGGCGTGAGTCCATCGGCCCAAAGGTATGGTCCCCACGCAAGCCAGGGCGCTTTCACTTCTCCCTCGTCGGGATTGAAATTCAAATCAATCGAGCCGTCGATCTGGCTTTCGATCATCCACTTCACCGAAAAGCCCGATTCATAAGCGAAGGGTTCGGGATTCAGATTGGTCGAAGCGTACCCTGCATATATGCGGCTGGAATAGTATGCTATGCGAATGTTCGGGAATCGCTCTTTCAGTATGCGCGCGATGATCTCAAGTTCGCTCTGAAGAGTCAGAGCGTGACCGGGGAACGGCGCGGTGGGACGCGAATCGGCCTGCTTCACCCACGCGACCTGAACCTGTCGGGGAGTCACTCCGGCCTGTGCGAGGCGATCATCCACCGTCTCCCAGAACTGTTCCATCTTGGGATTGTTCGGGTCCGTTATGTCGTTTGCAGGCATGCCGCCCTGCGCCCCGTCGACTATGACCAGACTCGGGTTTTTATCGGGGTCGGAATCGGCCAGCGATTTGAAGACCGAAAATTCCTGCGTCGTGTTCGACATGCCTATCGATAGTAAAACTATGCGCCCCTTTTTGACCTTCTTTGCCGGACGGCCTTTCTTGTTGAGAGGAACGATTGAACGCGCAATCTCAAGTCCCGCTTCTTCGTGACCGGCAGGGCGCAGGTTGCTGCCGTTCGGATACAGCCCTCCCTGCGCGCCTTGATAAAAACCTGCGCCCAGATCATTAAGGGGAATCAAGCCGGTTGAAGTGTTGGAACAATCCGATGCCTCGGCGCGCCGGAGAAAAAAGGAATCTTTGCCCGGCACGCCTGCAAGTAATGCAAAGCTGTATGCCAACAGAAATCCTGTCAAGAGAGTCTTCTTCATACTTCCTCCTCAAAATGTTATTCGCAGTTTATAGTCGCGGGGAGCTTTCCGTAGCGAGATGTGTTGCGCCCTTGCGGTCTCCTTCATCTCGCTTGCTGATTAAGACGAGCGCCGGTCGTGGAAGGTCTGAAAAAAACACGTGTCGGTAGCCCGACTCATTGGAGGGCTGGACAAGTGATCCTCAAGCCCTCCCTTATGGTCGGGCTACTGACACCCGGCGCTAAGACTCTACCAATCTCGCAAGGTCCGATTTAGCGGCGGAGCAGCAGAGATAAGGCCATAGCAAGTCCGATTGCGATGACGGCCCGGCGAACGAAGCGTCGTCCGAGTTTGCGCGCGAGGCCCGCCCCGCCGTAGCCGCCCGCAATCGCGCCCGCAGCCATCACTATCGCGTCGTCCCATCGAACGGCTCCCGACCATATAAAATAAGCGGCCGCCACTCCGTTGATCGCGAGCGCGAAAAAGTTCTTCAAGCCGTTCATCTGATGAATATCGCTCAGCCCAAGAAGCGAGAGCGCCGCAAGCATCATTATCCCAATGCCAGCGCCGAAGTATCCGCCGTAGACCGCGACGAAGAATTGAAAAGCCGCAGCCCCCACCCACCACGCGCGGCCGGGTTCGATGTTCGAATCCGCGCTCTCGCCCTTCGAGCGGCGCAACCATCTATTGATAGGTTCTCCGGCCATGAAAAGAAGCGTTGCGAAGAGGATCAGGTAAGGGACTATCGCGGAGAAAGTCTCAGACGGCGTAAACAGCAACAACACAGCGCCGACCAGCCCGCCCGCAAACGAAGGTGCGCCGAGCAGAATCATCCATCGCCTGCTGCCCGCGAGTTCGCGGCGGAATCCGAGCATCCCTGCAAGAGACCCCGGCCACAGCGCAATGGCGTTCGTAGCATTTGCGATAATGGGATCGCGGCCCAGCCATAGCAGAGTAGGAAACGAAACAAGCGTCCCGCCTCCCGCGACCGAGTTAATCATGCCTGCGGCAAAAGCCGCGCCGAATATCAACGCAACCTGAAAGACCTGAGTTTCCATCGTGGCGTCAGCAAATATAGCATCAGCCATCCGCTATCAGCCATCCGCTATCAGCTATCAGCCGTCAGCCGTCAGCCATCAGTTTTCAGGAGTCGGTCATCAGCCATCAGTAATGGTCAGTGGTCAGCTATTGATACTACGACTTGTGCTATTTGAAGCTTGTAGATGAGCAAGGAGGCTGAGAAGCGAGTGTTGAGAGTACCGGCTTCAGCCGGAATAGGCCGACAGGGCCAGTCCTTTCCGCCTGAAGGCGGTACTCTGAACCCCGTTTTACTCCCTGACTGTAAGTCTTCCAGGTCAACTGGCACATGTCGTTTGATACTGATAGCTGATAGCTGATAGCTGATTCCCGTTCCCTTACCTCTTCACGCGGGCGAGCCACGCGCGTATCTGCCTTGCTACTCTCACGGCCGTCGGCGGGTCATAATTCGACATCACTATGACGGTGTAGCCGGTCTCGAAATCCAGTTCCAGCATGGAGTTTATGCCCGGTGCGCCGCCTGCTATTCCCATATTGCCCTGAGTCAAGGGTCCGTCTTTTTCTACGGCGCTACGCGCGGGCGGCTTTCCGCGCATGCCGTCGAGCAGCCATTCGGTGTAAGGGCGGCTCAGGAGGTTGCAGTTTTGAAGAGCGATGGTGAATTTCAACATATCGCCAGTGGTCGAATAACCGCCGCCCGCCGAACTGCCGCGCGCGGGCATACGGTAAAGATTGCTCCGACGTTTGCCCGCTTCGCCCCGCTCGCGCGTGTACCCGCTTGCAAGATTCGGCACCGAAGCGTCCACCTCGTAAGCGTCAGTGTCGGCCATACTCGCAGGTTTATAGATGTGCTCGCGCACGTAATCGTAATAGCTCTGGCCCGACACCTTTTCTATGATCGCGCCCAATACGATATAGCCGCCGTTGGAATACTGCTGCTTCGACCCCGGCTCGAAGGCCAGCGCCTCATCGGCAAACAGAAGCAGGTAATCGGCTATCGTGCGAAGACGGCTTTTAGGCATAGATGCGTATTTGTCGTTGAAGATATCGCCTATTCCCGAAGTGTGATCGAGCAGATGCTGAACTGTCACGCGCTCGGCTGCCTGACGGTTCGGGTAATCCGTCAGGCGCTTGATTATCGTGTCATCCACAGAGAGCTTGCCCTGCTCGATCAACTGAGCGATTGCGATCTGAGTGAATATTTTATTGATGGAGCCGAGGTTGAATTTCGTGTCCACGTGATTGGGCGCGTTGTATTGTTTGTTTGCGAGACCGTAAGCCTTTCGATAAATCGGCTTTCCGTCTTTAGCCACTAGCGCCGCGCCTGAGAACTCATCCTTGTTGACCTCCTCTTTGAGATAATCATCGAGGGCCGCCATCGCTTCGGCCTCGGTCATCGGGCTGCCGCCCCCGCCGCCCGCATCGGGCAGGTCGTCATCGCCGTCGGTTATTTGGATACCGATGCCCGTGAGCTTGTGCGGTGGCGCGGGTTCGAGACTAAATTCGAAACGTGCATTCATCCCGTTCGCCGTTCGGAACACTGCGGCGATAAGTTCATCGCTCGATTGCGCGACGCGGCGCAATTCGAGCTTGCCGAGTTCGTTATAAAGCCGCCGGTAGCTCTGCAAGTGTTCCTCATCGGTGAAGCGCGCAGGCGCGGACTTGGAAAAATGATTTGCAAATACGCGGCGCAACGACGAGTCGCTGCCTGAGTTGAACGCCTCGATATAAGCGGCCACTCGCCTGCCCGATTCCGTATCGGGAAACTTCGCTGTCTCGTTCGATTGAGCGGCAGCCTGAGTTTTGACCCTCACATTAGCCGCGTTGGGCGTTGACGGTTCAGCCTTGCCTGAAAGCGCCGCTGTAATCCATTCGTGATAAGAAGAGACTCGCGCATAGCCCTCCTTAGCTCCGTAAGTGCCGCGCCCGTTCTTTCCCGGCCTGCCCCATACGCTTACTCCGAGGGTGTAAGTCTTGCCGTCTTTTTCTATCAGCGCAGGCCCGCCGCTATCGCCCGGCCCGCTTATGCCTTCAAGATCTGTGGCCGTCGCCGGGTCGTCAAACGTAAAGTAGAGCCATTGCTGATCGGCGCGCTCGACCTTGTTCGTGGCGGCGCGCTTCTTCCTGTCTTGAATTTTAGGCCCCGTAAGCCCCGTGCCCGTATCGCCTCGCCCGACGAAGGTTATAACCTGTCCTGCCTCATCGGTGGCGGTGTATATGCTCACAGGCTTGACGGCCTTGACCGGCTCGACGAGTTTCAATAGCGCGATGTCGTGCGGTCCCCTCCCGCTCCAATCGGGGTGTATAAGGATTTGCTCTACCCGGTATTTCACGCCCTCGAACTCGACGTGCCGGGCCGATTGCGGAATCCCACTTGCGACGTGCGCAGCCGTTAGCACCCACTGCGGCGCGATAAGAGTGCCTTCCCCGTCGCGGCCAACGAAGCCGACCGAAGGATATCGTTCTGCGAGTCTTAAATAATCGGCATCCTTACGGTCGTGCCTTACGATGATCGCGTAAGCCTGTGACGCCGCGAGCGCGATAACCACGATGGCGGCGGTGAATAAAGTCTTGCTCGATTTCATTGAAAGCTCCTTGAAGCGGCTGTGCCGCAGTGATATGCGGAAGGTCACAGACCTTCCGGCGGCGTCCTTTTCAAACCTTGTGGGGCTGCGCCCCGCGACGGGCGTAGCCCGAAAGAACTATGGGCCGAGTGGCCCGGCAAGTCGGAGACTTGCCGCACATCACTGCCGTCTTGCCGCGAAAAAATCCTTGACGCACGGAAAGACTCTAGCAGGAAGTTATGAAGATATGATGAAGAAGCGGAAGAAAGGCAAAAGTAAAAAGGCAAAAGGCAAAAGTTCGGACTCCGGCGCATTCCCTTATTTCATCCTCCGCCACTTTTTCCTTTTTACTTTTGCCTTTTTACTTATCAAGCGCCGCCTTCACAAGCCCAAGCCCCCGGTCTTGCTGATAGGCTTCACCGACCTCTCGAAGCATCGCGTCAACCTGCTCCTGAGTGTAGTTGAGTTGAGAGACCATTTGGGTGAGCGCGCGGAAATCGCTTTCCGTATCGCCGTGCCCGATGGAGCGGTCTATCAGGTAGCAGAGGGCCACTAACCGCGCGCCCTCAGCCGTCCGGCCAATTCCCGATGCCAGAAACCCTAATTGATAGAATGTAGCAGCCTCGCCCGCTCGGTTGCCTATCTGCTGAGTGATTTGTAGAGACTTCTGGAATTTATCTTTCGCCCCCTCGTAGTCGCCCACTCGCAGGTCAATCGTGGCCAGACCGTGCCATGCTTCTGCCGCCTCTTCGGGTATTTCATCGCCCGCTGCCGCGAGGCAACGCTCATACCAGTCGCGCGCTTCGGGGTAGTCAGCTAAGTCCGAGTAAGCCCGGCCAATCCAACTCATCAATCCCGGATGCTCTTCGTAATCAAGCAATTCGCTGTTGAGCCGAATTATTTCATCATACATTCCCGCCCTTACCAGACCTCCGCTTATCCTATGCGTCGCCTCGCGCGCCTGCTCGTAATCGCCCGCCCATATATACTGCGACCGCGCTTCTATCAAACAATCTACCCACGATAGCTCTAATTCATCCTGCCGCTTCTCATTCACCGTACCGCGCAGGAAGTCGCCCGCCGATTTGTGCGCCGCTAATCGCTCCTCTTCGCTCAATCGCTCCTCTGATAGCAGCCACCCTCTCAACAGGCCATAGCCCGTCCATAAATCGGCGCTCCCTTTTTCCTTCTCACGATAGGCCAGCGCGTAGTCTTCCCATTCGCGGATGAATTTCCTTACCCTCTCCTCCGTCTCGCCCGTCACCGCCGCAATTCCCTTCACATTGACCGCCACTCCGTACACCGCCGCCCGGCTCAACGCGCGTTGCGAATCGCTCCCTAGATAACCGTATAGCCGCGCCGTGAAAATCGCCTCGCAATAACGATCACGCGCCTCTCTGAGCGCGCTCGCCTCACTCCCGGCGGGCAACTTCACCCGCTCAAGTTCCTGCCTCAACTCGTCGGCTTCGATGCTCTTCAACACCTCGCGCATCTGGCCGAGAAAGCGAGGCGTCCCGCCTAGCAATCGGTGTAGCTCCGTCAACAAATCAGAGGGCAACTCCGATTCGTAGTACCTGCGCTCCACAACGGGGTCGCGCAGCATGAATTTTAGAAAAGCCGATTCAGGGAAATCGCCGAGCGCCTCTTCCTGACAGGTCCGGGGCAAACTCTCCACATCGGCGGGCCGATAGCGACAGGTGATGATGGCGCGCGAGTTGCCCGCAAGATGTGTCAGCAGGTGAGTGTAGAACTCCTTCACCTCTCGGTCGAGAATCCGCCGGTTGGTCTCGTCAAGGTTCACCTCGAAATTGTCCAGCACGAGGATGTACCTTCTCTGATTCAAAACACTGACCACGTATCGCAGCCGCGCGTCCACCGCGATGGCGGGGTCTTGCAACATGGCGTAATCGTCGCGCAAACGGGCCGCGAGAAAAGCGTCTCCGCAGGTCGTCAGGATGCGGGCGGCGCTCAGAGGATTTCCCTCGGAACTCGAAATGGCGATGGGGGTGAAGCCGTCGGTCTGCAACCGGCGAGCGAGGCGCGTGGCCAGAGTGCTTTTGCCCGCTCCGCCCATCCCTGTGATGAGGAGCGCCTGGAGGCGGCCTTCGCGCAGAGGGGGCAGCAATCGTTGAAGCTCGCGCCTGCGCCCTACGAAGTGCTCGGCGTAGCCTTCGGTCATGCCGGGCAGCGGGTGTTGCACTGTGGTCGCTCGCGGAGGCGGCACGATCGGGCGATTCGGGTCCGTATCGAAGACCGCTCCCTGATCGCTCGACGCATACAACACAGGCAGAGTCCATGACGGATTATCGCGCTCTTCGCACATCTTGCGAATCGCTTGGCGGGCGTGAGTGAGCGCGCGGTCTACGGATTGGCCCGAAGCCAGAGTGTTATAAAAAGTGGTGGCGAAATGTATGGCGAGGTCATCCGCAATCGAAGCGGCCCAGCCGATGGCGAGAGGAATTTCTTCGCTCACAAGCCCCTGACATACTCCGCCGAGCGCGGCGACGGGCGGCGCTTTTCCGGTCTCGCATCCGCTGATGAAAGCGCATTGCACGCTGCTGCCCGCAAAAAGTTTTTGGCGAATCTCTTTCGAAGAGCGCAGGTCCGCCTGTCCGCTATCGTCCTCGAAGGCGAAATATCCGAGCCCCTCTCGGACCACGCCGTGACCATTGAGGTGGACCACGTGCGGCTCGAAATCGTTTATGCGCTGTCACAACTCTTCGAACGAGCCGAGGTCTCCTGAATCGAATGTAACATCAGGCCCGGCGCTTGCGATTGCGCGAATGAGCGATTCTTCTTCGCGCTCGAAATCTAATGACGCAAGGTCTTGAGGCGAGCAGGCCATAAAGAGAATCCTGAGCGGGCGCGGAGGCAGCCGCCCCGCAAACGGCGCAAGCGTCGGGTCCGTTGAAGGGAGGCGACGAATAGAGTATTTCGGGTCGAAGGCTATGAAATCATTACCGGGAGGGCGCATCAATTCCCACGGGAGGTTGAGCGCATCGGGCGCATCCGAGGCTATGATGAGCGATCGCTTCGCCCCTGACGGAATGCCGGTTTTCAATCTATCCCACGCGCGCGCAAGCCAGAGGTCGAACAACTGCGCGCCGAGGACTTTCAGATTGTCTGAAGCGACGCCGGGCGCGAAGCGATGTTCGAAGAGATTGCCGTAAGCGCGCGAGAAGTCGCGCACCGATTGCGATTGATCGGGAGAGAGCGATTGATCGCTCTCTATGACCTTGCCGTCGAGCATTAGGTTGAAGATGAACGCAGGCTGGCCGGGCGTTCCCTTATCGCGTATAGAGAGCGTTATAGTAGACAGTTGATCGGTCACGCGCGCCTCCTGGTTTCTAATAGCTGCTATGGAAGGAAGATTTCCTTATATCTAGCGGCTGATACTCAAAACCCGCCTGTAATACTACCTCACTATTTACATGACGGAAAACAGGCGCGGGATGGCAAAAAAATTTGCAGTCCGGGGCGCTCAAGTAATATTTCCCGTCCACGTCCTTCTCTATTGTCGGGAAGTTCGGTTTCGCATTAATCTTATCGCCATGGAAACCGACATTCGCTGCAAGATACT
>JAKEHD010000599.1 GCA_022615215.1 Blastocatellia bacterium | reverse complement strand
GCCGCCGCACTCCAAATAAAAGTCGTTCATCCGCGAACTCTCGATGAAAAGTTTCAATCCATGCCGCGCACAGTATAGACCTGCTATCGGATTATGGTTGTGATGGGCATTGAAGCGCGTTTGAAAATCAACGATTTCAGCCCGCTATGCGAACTGAAAGATATGTGGAAACTTCAAGCTTTTCGCTTTCAGATACCTTGCAACGGACGACGGACGACGGACGACGGACAAAAGGGCTTACTTGACACGCGGCGAAAGTCAACTGTAAAGTCGGGTTTTTGAGCATGGAGCCTGAACGCCCCCATACAGAGCTTCGGTTTGGATTTTATAGGTGTTCTAAATTATGGCGAAAACATTAGTAGTGGTAGAATCTCCCTCGAAAGCAAAAACAATCAACAAGTACCTCGGTCCCGGATACAAGGTCATCGCTTCCATAGGCCACGTCAAAGACCTGCCCAAGAAAGGCATAGGCATAGATTTCGACAACAATTTCGAGCCTACTTATGAAGTGATTCCGGGCAAGGAGAAGGTCATAAAGCAACTCAAATCGGCCGCCAAGGACGCCGATACCATATATGTTGCGACCGACCCCGACCGCGAGGGCGAGGCAATCGGATGGCATCTCAAAGAAGAACTCGAAGGGCGAGGAAAGAACCGAAAGCAGGTTCGCCGCGTCCTCTTCAACGAGATCACGAAGAAGGCCATTCAGGAGTCTTTCAAAAACCCGACCGACATAGACAAGAACCTCGTCGACGCTCAACAAGCGCGCCGTCTGCTTGACCGCATAGTCGGCTATCAGGTCAGCCCCCTGCTTTGGGACAAGGTGAGGCGCGGGCTGTCTGCGGGCCGTGTGCAATCGGTCGCCCTGCGTCTCGTGGTGGAACGCGAGCGCGAAATCCTCGCCTTCATTCAAACCGAATACTGGACCATCACGGCGAACCTCTCGGCAAAGCTTCCACCCCCGTTCGATGCGCGGCTCCTGCGCGTCGAGGATATGACCGTAAAGACTACGGATTTCGGCGAAGACGTAAAGAAGAAAGAGATACATATCAGAGATCAAAAGCAGGCCGAGGAGCTTGCCGCGGACATCGACCGACAACGATTCATAGTCTCATCGGTCACGACCAAAGAGAAGAAGCGAAATCCCGTCCCGCCCTTCATCACATCGAAGCTACAACAGGAGGCATCGCGCAAACTTCGTTTCCCGGTGAAGAAGACCATGCAGGTGGCGCAGCGGCTTTACGAGGGCACAGAGTTGGGCGACGAAGGGCTTGTCGGACTCATAACCTATATGAGGACGGACTCGACGCGAGTGGCCGACTCTGCGCTTCAGGAAGTTCGAGAATATATAGGCAATCAATACGGCGGGAAGTATCTTCCCGAAAAGGCGATTTATTATCGCTCGAAAAAAGACGCGCAGGACGCGCACGAAGCTATTCGACCGACTTCGGTTGCGCGCACTCCCGAATCCGTGGCGCGGTATCTGCCGAAGGACGCGCTTGCCCTTTATAAATTGATCTGGCAGCGTTTCGTCGCGTCTCAGATGATGCCGGCCCTGTTCGATCAGACGACCATAGACATACAGGCAGGGGCGCGTTACCTGTTTCGCGCTACGGGGTCGGTCCTGAAATTCAACGGCTTCCTTGCGGTCTACGAAGAAGGCAAGGACGAAAAGGACGAGGAGGACGAAGAGCAGGCTCGCTCGCTGCCTCGCGTAGAAAAAGGCGAAGAGTTGAAACTCAACCGGCTCTTGCCCGAACAGCATTTCACAGAGCCGCCGCCTCGCTATACGGAAGCGACTCTTGTGAAGGCGCTCGAAGAAAAAGGAATCGGGCGGCCTTCGACTTACGCATCGATCACGAGCGTCATACAGGACCGCGAATACGTCGCCCGCAAAGAGGGCCGTTTCACGCCCACCGAGTTAGGATTCATAGTCAATGATCTGTTGATCGAGAGCTTCGAAGATCTCTTCAATGTGAAATACACGGCGCGCATGGAAGAAGAGTTGGATGAGATAGAAGAAGGCAAGCTTGTGTGGACAGATGCGCTCTCGGAGTTTTACGGGAAGTTCACAAAAGACCTTGAAGCGGCCAAGCGACACATGCGAGACGTGAAGCGCCAGGAGATAATCACTGAGGAGAAGTGCGAAAACTGCGGCTCGCCCATGGCGATAAAGTTCGGGCGCTACGGCCAGTTCCTCGCCTGCACTAATTATCCCGAATGCAAGACTACGCGCGACCTTTCAAAATCCGACGACGAGGTAAAAGAGGAATCGGAGGCCGAGGGAAGCGAAGAGACCTGCGAGAACTGCGGGAGGGCCATGATCTTGAAGCGTGGTCGTTTCGGTCAGTTCTACGCCTGCACGGGCTATCCCGAATGCAAGACGACGCGCAAGATTCAGCAGAGCGGCAAGGCATCGGTCCCCGATGTCGCGCTCGAAGAATTATGCCCTCAATGCGGCAAGCACCTCGTAATGAAGACAGGCCGCTTCGGCCAGTTCACAGCCTGTTCGAATTATCCTGAGTGCAAATACGTGAAGCGAGAGACTACGGGCGTCGCCTGTCCCGAATGCGGCGGCGACATAGTTGCGCGCAAAGGCAAGCGCGGCAAATCATTTTATGGCTGCACGAACTATCCCACCTGCAAATTCACGTTATGGGACAAACCCGCCCCCAAGTCCTGTCCCGAATGTGGCGCGCGATTCCTGGTTGAAAAGTATGCCAAAGACGGCAGTCGCTCATTGCAATGCAAGGCCGAAGACTGCAAGCACAAAGAGCCAATAGAGGGCGCAGACGCCAAAGGGGAGGAAAAAGAGGGCGAGCCGTTGCGGGCTTGATGGGAGGCAAATGAGATGAAAGCATACGAGATGCCTTTAAGGGTCAGCGAGGAAGGAAAGCTCGAACTACCTGAAGAGTTATTGAGACGATTGCAGCCTGACCAGATAGTCCGGGTCATAGTTCTGATAAGCGAACCGGCGGATGCAGAAGAACAGGCATCCTGGTCTCGCCTGACAGCGGAGCAATTCCTGACGGGCTATAGCGAAGCTGATGCCGTCTACGACCATATTTGAGTCGATGAGCAATTACAGCCCTGGAGAAATAGTTCTACTGTCGTTCCCATTCTCTGATGCAACGGGTGCGAAGAGGCGTCCTGCGCTTGTGCTCTTCGATGCGGGAGATAATGACATAATCGTTGCAAGAGTAACGAGTCACATAGCCCGGACAGCTCTCGATGTCGAACTTGCGGAATGGCAACAAGAAGGATTGCTTATACCATCGCTGGCTCGTGTGCATAAGGTTGCGACATTAGAAAAGCGCCTCGTGGAGCGTAGACTGGGAACATTAACACCAGGGGATTGGGCACGAGTGAAGTTAAAAATACAACAACTCTGGGCTGCGATCTGATTCTTCGGCAGCAAGGTGGGATGGGCGTAATAAAAGAGGAATTTGTGACACTGCAATATCCTATTAGACCTCAAAGCCATATCCTTGAAACTCAATCAGAGCGATACTTTGCTAATTCACTACCTCGGAACTGGATTTGCGATAAACCTCCAAATGATTATGGTGTGGATTTAAGAGTCGATATATTTGAAGGTAGCCGTGCTACTGGATTAGAACTTTTGGTTCAACTTAAATCCTCAAGGAACGCTAGCGAAGGGATATCAGAAAAGGTAAGGTTGAAAGTACCTACGTATAACTACCTTTGGGATAAACTGCAAGTCGTCATATTAGTCAAGTACGTAACAGGTGGTTGTTGATCGAAGCATTGAAAGCGCACTCGACATCGGGCAAGCGGGTGTTAGAGCAGCTTACCGTCGTGGATGCTTTTGCAGATTCATTGAAGGCTATGGATTCCTACAAGCAGCTTCACGAGCAATTTCCAAAGCGGGAATTTTATGTCGTTTATACAGACCGCAAGCAACTCGATATATCGGAACGTAGATGGCTGGGCATTAGAGGCGCTTGATGAAATGTTGCCTGGCATCGAATCGAAAAACGATACCCCGAACGCAAACCATGACCATTCCAACCCTCGCATCACTTCCCTGACCCGGCACCGAATTGCAATCATCCTGGGCTTCTACTACTATAAGTTTCGGTTGTTGATACCCGTATCTTGAATGGAGAAATAATGAATCATTTCAAATGGGACGAAATCCCCGAAGAGCAGGTCAATGACAAATTTGTGAGAAAACTCGCCTGGGATGGCGGGCTGATGATCTCCTGGATGGAGTGCAAACAGGGATGCTTCGTCCCTCCGCATTCGCATGAGAATGAGCAATTGACTTTTGTGATAAGCGGACGGTGGCGGTTCGAAATAGAAGGCAAGACCATCTTTGTCGGACCCAACGAGATGCTTTATATACCACCGAATGTCGTTCACGCGGCAGAGGCCGTAGAAGACCTGGTCGCTTATGATATCTTCTCGCCGCCCAGAGAAGACTGGATCAAAGGCGAAGACTTTTATTTGAGGACGGCCGCGAACAAGAATCCTGAAGAATGATCGATCCGAGATGACGATTGTTCGATCAGGCTGAAGTATTTCAAAGAGGTGACATCATGAAATTAGCCGAGGCACTGATTCTGAGAGCCGATTATCAAAAACGCATCGAACAACTCAAACATCGACTTCTTAGAAACGCAAAGATTCAGGAGGGCGACGAGCCTGCCGAAAATCCTGCGACTTTGATCGAAGAACTCGAAAGCATTTCAAAAGAATTGCTAAAACTGATTCAGCGCATCAACTCGACGAATGCCGCTACCGAGTTGGGTGAGGGCTTGACCGTCTCAGACGCCATCGCCGTCAGGGATATGCTCAAACTCAGGCACGCCATTTATAGAGACCTGGCGCAGGCCGCCACCGTGACTCAGGACCGTTATACAAAGTCGGAGGTGAAGTTCGAGAGCACTGTAAAAGTCGCTGAAATACAGAAGCGAGCCGACCAACTGGCCAGAGAACACAGGGAGTTGGATGCAAGGATTCAAGAGGCGAACTGGCGAACCGAATTGATAGAGTAGTTGCAAGACGGTAGCTGCCTGGGCAAAGGCGAGCACAACCCCGCCAGCGGGGAAAGGCTGGTTACTCTGGAAGGCGCGAGGGGCCGCGCCTGTGGGTTCGAATCCCATTTTTAACAGCGTATGCCCCGCAAAGTGACAAGCGTACAGAGCATCGAGCAAAGTTACTACCGATGTGCTGATTTGCCGGAGCAGTGAGGGTGGGAAAGGGGTCGCTCGCAACCACTCCGTTTTCAAGGACAGGCCGGTTGATTAAGATATATGCGTGAGCGCAACGCCGCGACAGGTCATAATAATCGCCGGGCCGAATGGCGCAGGCCAATCCACCCTCGCTCCCGATTTGTTGAAAGACACATTCGAACTGATTGGAATACGTGAATGCTGATACCATAGCACAGGGGCTTTCAGCCCTCAATCCTGAAAGCGTGGCTTTCGAAGCCGGACGCATCATAGCTTGAATGGCTGCACTCTCTGGCCGCACAGAACAGGAGCTTCGCATTTGAAAGCACCGACCTCCCAGTCGGGAGATTCACCTCCGCCGCTGTTGTTTTGTGTGTAGGCTGATATGAACGATCCCCGACCTCCCGGTCGGGAGATTCACCTCTTACATTCCAAGGAAGCCGGTTGGCACAGACTCTTTTGCATAGTAAAATGGTGCGGCAATTGAGTTTGTATCACAAATCAAAAAAAGGAGACTTTGAATGAAAACAAAAGACAAAAGACCGAACTTCCTCATCTTCATGGTGGACGAAGAACGCTATCCGCCGGTTTATGAAACCCATGCCACGAAGCTTTTCCGCAAAAAAAATCTGAAGGCTCAGGAATGGCTTCGCCAGTACGGCATGGAATTTCACCGCCATTATGCCGCCGCAACGGCCTGCTCTCCGAGCCGGGCTTCGCTCTTCACAGGCCAGTACCCTTCCCTTCACGGAGTCACTCAGACTACGGGGACCGCGAAAGCTCCTTCCGACCCCGACGTGTTCTGGCTCGATGCCAATACCGTGCCCACTATGGGCGATTATTTTCGCGCGGGCGGATACCGCACCTTCTATAAAGGCAAGTGGCACGTTTCGCATGCCGACATCGTCATGGCGGGCAGCCACGATGCGCTTGAAAGTTACTCCGAAAACGGAAGGCCGATCAAAAAGATAATCGACCTTTATCTCAATGCCGACCGCCTCGACGAATACGGATTCAGCGGGTGGATAGGCCCTGAGCCGCACGGAAGCAAAAAAGCCAACACAGGCACCAATCGCGATCCGGGTTTTGCGCGCGAGGCCATAGAGCTTATCGAAGAACTCGACAGGGAGCGGAAAAAGACGCGCTCGCAACTTCCTCCCTGGCTGATAGTCAACTCGTTTGTGAACCCTCACGATGTAGTCCTGTTCGGCCTCGCATGGCAACGATTCGGATACCCTTACACGAAGGGATGGGTGCCCGACATTCCGCCCCCCGAAACCGAGAAAGAAAACCTCGACACAAAACCCGGATGTCAACAGAGCTACGTCGACGTATACCCGAACATGCTCATGCCTCAGCCCACGTCCGAAACCTATCGCCAGTTTTACTACTACTTGCAGAAGGAGTCGGACAAGCACATTCAAAAGGTCTACAAGGCGCTTGAGAAGACGAGCTTCTTCGAGAACACCTATATAATCTTCACCTCCGATCACGGAGAGATGCTCGGCGCGCACGGCGGTATGCATCAGAAATGGCACAACGTCTATGAAGAGACCGTGCATGTGCCCCTCATCATCTCGCATCCGCGCCTGTTCAAAGACCCTCGCAATGCCGATATGCTTACAAGCCATGTGGATTTGATTCCGACGCTGCTGGGGCTTGCAGGGATAGATGCGTCTGAAGCGGCGAAGAGCTTAAAGCAAGACCATGTTGAGGTGCGCCCGCTTGTCGGCCGGGATCTTTCAGCCGTAGTCCGGGGCAAAGTCGATCCCGATAAATCCAGGGAGCCTATCTACTTTATGACCGATGATGAGATCAGTTCGGGCCTGCATCAGACGAACCCTGTGACAGGGAATCCCTACACGGCGGTCATACAGCCCAATCACGTCGAATCGGTCATCGCCGTTCTAAAAACGGGAGAGAATGGCGAGGAGCAGGTGTGGAAGTATTCGCGCTACTTCGATAATCCTCAGTTCTGGTGGAAGCCTTTTCAGGAAGATGTTTACTTCGAGGACGGCAAGGTGCAGACCAGGACGAAGCCTGTGCCGTCGGAGACCGAGATGTATAACGTGAGCGCAGATAATCTCGAAAGGGTGAATCTGACTCACCGCTCCAACAGCACGCGCGATCTCAAAAAGGTTCAGGAGGAATTGCAGACGATGCTTGCGAACCAGCGCGCCCGCAAGCGATTATACCCGGAACCGTTCGCGCTTTATGCCAAAGAGATCGCAGCCAATGATTGATAGAGAAAGCGCCCGGCGCGATAAAGGGACAGGTGCGAGCGCCTGTCTCTTTAAAAAATATGCGGCGCAAAGGCGATTGACCGATCAAGAAGTTGATTCGACATGGAGAGAGAGTTATTCTTAGTGTGTAAAGGAGCCGACGATGCTTTATAAGATACCTTTGCTCTTGTCTCCCCAACCCGAAGGCGGGTTCACAGTCACCTCGCCTCTCCTGCCGGAACTGGTCACGGAGGGGGACTCTCTGGAAGAAGCGTTAGCCAACGCGCGGGACGCGCTTGCGGCTGTGGTCGAAGCATACGAAGAGCTTGGCCGTCCGCTCCCGGCCAATGCAAGGCTTGCTGATGCGAACAGCCCGCTCTGGGTGGAAACTGTGGTGGCTATGCCATGACTTACAGGGAAGTCGCCCGGAAGTTGAGGGCTTTGGGCTGTCAGGAGTTGCCGCGTCGTCCTACCGGCTCTCACCGGAAATGGTTCAATCCTGCTACACAACGAGTCACGGTAGTGCCGGATTGGGGCGGCAAAGACCTGAAGATAGGAACGCTCAGGGCCGCAGTTCGCCAGCTTGGCATCGAATGGTCCGATTTCGAAGCGGCTTGAGAAGTCATAGCCCTTCTCTTCATCGAACTCGATTCATTTGGGGTGAAGGGCGATTCCTTATCCCGACGCTTCATTTATCGCCGCGCAATCTATAAATCAGCATAAAACAGGTGTAATATTGTCTGGCCCTGTTTGCTGCAGGGAGTCAACGAGAGGAGTGAGAACCACCGTATTGCATGGATAACACGGATAAAGATGCCCGCGCTCACGCTTGGGCTACTGAATCTATCCGTGAAATCTGTGTGATCTGTGGTTAGTGCGGAGGTATCTTAATGGTCAGGAAGCGTATAACGATAATCTTTCTGCTTGCGCTTACGGCGCTCGCGCTCGCTCTATGCTTCATAGTCTTCAGGCCGTTCATCCGGCCCGTGCTTTCAGCAACCGTTATCGCTATAGTCTTCTTCCCCGTGCAGGCAAAGATGCTGCGCATCGTCCGCAATCCAAGCCTCGCCGCTCTCTTATCGATAATCGTCGTCGTGCTGATAATCGTCATTCCCGCAACGCTGATCGGAATCGCGATCACCTCTGAAGTCAGACACCTTTATCAACTCCTCAACGAAAGAAGCGCCGCAAGCGGCGGTATCAGCCCTTTCCTGACGGACCTTATAGAGCGACCGCTTCGATGGATAGGACAGTACATGGATGTTTCGCAGTTCGACCCCCAGGCCGCACTGCTTGAACGCCTGAAAGAGATGGGCACTTTCCTTCTGGCGGAGGCTGGAATAGTCGTCGGCAACATCACCTCTTTTATATTGAACACGGTGATAGCCTTCTTCACGCTCTTCTTCCTGTTTCGTGAAGGCAAATCCATTCGCAGGCGTGCCGCCGCCATTCTGCCTTTGACCCCCGATCAGGTCGAAAGGCTTTTCAACGGCGTGGAGAATACGATCATGGCGACCGTCTACGGCGGGCTGGTCGTGGCTGCGGTGCAGGGGTCGCTCACGGGGCTTGCATTGTGGGTTCTCGGCGTGCCGTCGCCTGTGCTATGGGGAGTGGTTGCGACGATGCTTTCGCTCATACCCATGGTCGGCTCTGCGTTCGTCTGGGTTCCTGCGGCTATATTTTTAATCGCTACGGGCAACTGGGTTAAAGCCATCATCCTTGTAGGCTGGGGAGCAGGGGTCGTCGGTACTATAGATAATATACTGCGGCCTTATTTGATGAGCGGGCGCGTGCAGATGCACACGCTGCTCATCTTCTTTGCGGTCTTCGGAGGAGTGCAGGCGTTCGGCATACTCGGCCTTTTCGTCGGTCCCGTCATTCTTGCAATTACGATGACGCTGCTCGGTATGCTGAGAGAAGAGAGCCGCTGGTGGCTCGCGCCTGCAAGCGATGAATCTCTCCCTGCGCAGACTAGTCCCGCGCCTGCCCCCAATGAACCCCTGGCAGAAGGCGGCAAGGAGCAGACAGAGGACGCCCTGCAATCCTAAAAAGCCAATCAGGGGCGGCCACAGAGAGCCGCCCGTACAGGCCTCACGCATCACGCATCACGTATTTTTTTGCAGACGGTGAAACCCGACGGGTGAGTCCTGCATCAAAAGCGGCGACTCTTTACAAGGTCGGCGGGCTGCTGTACCCTTGTTTAGTAAAAAGCAGACTGCCGATGAGGAAAAGAGTCTTCCTTCTTAAACCTTAACTGAAATCAGGCGAGAGATTATGAGATTCAAAACGATATCGAAAACGCGCATTCCGAAATCAGGGCAATCGGGCAACTGGTTGCAGGAATTTTTCCGCCGCTACACGTTTCTGGCCCTGCTCGCGCTGTCGGTGATAGCCGGAATCATGTTCGGCGCTACGGTCGCCTATCAGGCAAGCATGACCGAAGAGGCGCAGCAAGTGGCGGCGCTCGCTACCTATCGGCCTAACCTCGTCACACGCGTGCTCGCAGACGATGGAAAGAGCGTAATAGGCGAGTTCTCGCTCGAACGCCGCATACCCGTCACTTACGATCAGATACCCGATACGATGAAGAACGCTATATGGGCCATCGAAGACGACCGCTTCTTCCAGCACATAGGCGTAGACCCCATTCGCATAGTCGCCGCCGCGTTCAAGAACTTCTCTTCGGGGCGCAGGGCGCAGGGCGCTTCGACTCTCACTCAGCAACTCGCCCGCGCGCTCTTTCTGACGCCTGAAAAGACCTATACGAGAAAGATCAAAGAGGCGCTCCTCTCGCTTCAAATAGAGCGGTACTACACCAAAGAACAGATAATGGAGATGTACTGCAACCAGATATTCCTGGGCGGCGGTTCTTATGGGTTCGAGGCCGCCTCGCAGTATTATTTTTCCAGATCTCTCAAAGACCTCTCGCTCGAAGAGTGCGCGCTCCTCGCCGGATTGCCGCAGGCTCCGAGCCTCTATTCGCCCACGCGCGATGAGAAGGCTGCGCGCGACCGCCGCAACGTCGTGCTATATCGCATGCGCGAGGAAGGCTATATATCGGAAGCCGATTATGAACGCGCGCGCCAGACTCCCATCAATCTCAGCTTGAACCCGCAGGTGGGCAATAATAATTCCATATACGGCTACTTCGTCGAAGAGGTGCGCCAAGAGGCCGAAGAGACATTCGGCACACGGCAGACGCAGACGGGCGGCATGAACATCTACACCACGCTCGACGTGAACGCGCAGAGAGACGCCGTCCGCGCCGTTCGCCGTGGGCTTCACGCTTACGAGAACCGGCACGGCAAACGCTGGCGCGGAAATCTTGTGAACGTGATAGAGCAGAAGATGGCGGGCGACCTCACGCACTACACGCACCCTGACTGGACGGGCGATCACATTGCGGGCGAATACATCTACGGCCTTGTGATGGATGTAAACAAAGAAGGGGCCGATGTGAGATTCGGCGAATACAGAGCCATCATCGCCGAGGCCGAAACCAAATGGGCGGGCGGCCCTCCCTCGAAGTTGCTCAAGGCGGGCGACCTTGCCGTCTTCAAGGTCGGCAAGATCGATGAGGAGAGCAAGAAGCTCGAAGTGGCTTTGGACCAGCTTCCCCGAGTAGACGGCGCGCTCGTGTGCCTGGATTCCAAAACGGGCGAAGTAAAAGCCATGGTGGGCGGATACGATTTTTCCACGCGCAAATTCAACAACGCCACGCAGGCCGAGCGACAGACAGGCTCCTGCTTCAAGCCTTTCATATATGCAGCGGCCATCGAATACGGGTTCACCCCCGACACGGTTGTGAACGCAGGCCCGTTCGTGGACCCTGGGACCGGTTGGTCTCCGCACAATTATGACGGGTCGGCGGGCGGCGGGATGCTGCCGATGAGGAACGCGCTTCAACACTCGCTGAATGTCGTGGCGGTGCGTCTGCTCTCTATGGTCAGCGTCGATAACGGAGCGGAGATAGTCAAGAGGTTGGGACTGCCGAACCCCATGAAGCGAGTATTGCCGTCGGCGCTTGGCGCGACCGAAGAGCCGTTGATAGACATGGTGAGCGCATACTCGGTGTTTTCGAATATGGGCACGCGGGCCAAGCCGCACCTCATCAGCCGTGTGACCGATGCCGACAGCAATCCCATCCAGGAGCATGAGGCAGAATCCTTCAAAGCGGTCTCGCCTTATGTGGCTTCGCAGATGCAGGACATGATGCGAGCAGCCGTAACGGGAGGCACTGCTGGTTCGATAATGGGCAACAAGGAATTGGCGAAGCGCACGATTTGCGGAAAGACCGGTACGGTGAATGATTTCACCGACGCCTGGTTCATAGGCTATACGCCCAGCTATACGACGGGAGTGTGGATAGGTTATCCTGGATTGAAACGTTCGCTCGGAAACGGCGAAGCAGGGTCTGTAGCCGCCCTTCCCATGTGGATAGAGTTCATGGAGAAATTCCTGAAAGACCGTCCCGACGATAAATTCCCCAAATCCCCGCCACCGGATAAAGAGATACTGGCTCGCCGAGGTCAGGCCGCGGCAGCCATTCGCAAAGCCGCAGTCGAAGAGGCCGCAGCCCAGGTAGAGGATGAAAACGCCGACGCGGCCAAATCAGCGGCTCAGGGTGAACCCGAACCGCCCAAGCCCGGCGCTCGTACCACGCCCAAAATGGATCAGCCCGAACGAGGAGCGCCAGCCAGAACCAATACCGAAGAACGCCCGCGAACCGTAAGTCCGCCTCGCCCGCCAAAGCCCGAAGAGGTCAAAAAGGGCGGGAATAAAAAAGGGGAAAGCGATAAGAAGAAGCGCGGCAAGAACGGTTAGGCGATTGCGGATTGCGGATTGGCCTGGCAGGGCAGTTGCAAAGTAGGTTGACAAAGAGAAAGGCCTGGCCTGGGAGCGCATAAAGATTTCTTTCTTATAAAGATTTCTTTCTTCGGCATCCTGCCTGCATGACTTGCGGAGACGCCAATTCTTGAGAAAATCAGCAATAAGGCAAGCCCAGCACGCTAGAAGCGTGCGCTCCCAGGTACTTCGCAACAGCCCTGATTGGCCTGGCGGAATCGTTCATAGTATCTGTATTTTATTTATAGATGCCACTGGTCATCTTCATAGTGCTTGTCTTCATAGTGGTCCTCTGGTGGCTGAACAGCAACAAAGCGTTGAGCCGCAACGAAAAGCTCTACCTCAAGAGGCGCGGCTATGAGATCGAAGAGGCTCCCCCCGCCGGCCCTCCCGTTTCCTCGGATACGAGACTGTTCGGTTTGATAGAATCGCTCGGAGACCTGTCGCCTTACGCAAGACAGCGCGCCGCAGAAGACCTCTCTCGCTTATGCGAAGAAGGGCGCAGAGACACACGCATGCTATCGTCGCTAGTGACGGCGCTCGACGACTCGGACGCCTCTGTCCGTGGCGCTGTTGCAATCGCATTAGGAAATTTGGGCGACGCCCGCGCGATAGAACCGCTCAATCAAAGAAACGAAATAGAAGAATCCATTCATGTCCGCGCCGCGCTCAGAAGAGCTATCGAGAAACTCGAAAAGGCAACCGCCGGAGATTGAGTGGGGCGTGAGGCGTGATATTCTGAGAGCCTGTCTTAAAAGCCCCAACGGGGCAAAATATAATAGCCCAGGGCATCGCCATGGGAATCGTATCGCAAACAGCCACAAGCCCTGAAAGGGCGCAATAGGTCGAGATTTATCGCGCCCTTTCAGGGCTTTATCAGGCACTTTTAAGACAGGCTCTGAGAGCGCGGAAGTTCTCCTCAGCTTCACCCTCCACCCCTCACCTTTCACCCCTCACCCCTTTTTACCGAGCGTGTTATAATCCGGCAGGCATAGGCAACAGGAGAGTTCAGTATGGCAACCGTGTTGAATCCGCCGGAACAGACCGAACAGAGAGTCATCCTGCGAGGCGTCAGTTGGGCGACTTATGAGAGCTTGCTCGCTGATCGAGTCAGCAGCAGTTCGCCTCACTTCACTTATGACAGAGGAGTCCTGGAAATCATGAGTCCGTCTACAAAACATGAAAGACTCAACCGCCGGATAGCAACGCTCGTCGAAGTGATAGCCGAAGAATGGGAGATCGAACTTGACAACCTCGGCTCGAACACCTTCAAGCGCGAAGACCTGCATAGAGGATTCGAGCCGGACACCTGCTTTTACATACAGAACGTCAACCGCATAATCGACAAAGAACAGATAGACTTGAAGTCGGACCCGCCGCCCGACCTTGTGATCGAGATAGACATTTCGCATTCGTCGCTGGATAAAATGCCCGTCTATGCGGCGATAGGCGTACCTGAAATCTGGCGCTGGGAAGGCAATCAAATGGCGATCTACATACTCGCGGACGGCGAGTACCTGAGCGCAGAGCGTAGCGCAGCGCTTCCCCGCGTATCTGCCGCCGTAATCACCGGTTTCATCGAAGAGAGCCAACATCAGAAACGTCCGCGCTGGTTGAAGGGCGTGCGAGAGTGGGCGCGGCAACACGAGAAAAACAACCGATAGCAGAGATGCAACTGGTCGCTGGTGAGGTTTAGCGATAAATGCTATCGTAGCAACATGAACGACAGGCCGATCATAACTGAGGAACCCGAAGACCTGAATTTCAATCAACGCCTTGACCGATTCCGGCGCAACGGCGAATGGCTGACCGAGCACGGCGCATCGCTCTTTGAGCAGTATCCCGGTCAGTACATCGCCACATCCGAAGGCGAAGTCTTCGTCTCGGATGATGCCTTGGAAGCAAGGCGCATGGCCTTAGAGAAGCACCCCGGCGATGAGCCGTTCGTTCAGTACGTTCCACGAGAAAGTTACGAGCGCATCTACAAAATAAATTTTTCCCGATGCCCTGAATTCCCCTTGCATTCGAAATCGTTTTAGCCTATAAAAATGAATGACCATTCATTCATTATTTAATCGGTAACGTTATGACATCAGCTAGAAGGACTTCACAGTCTAAGGAAAAATCGAACGGCAAGTACGAGGCCATACTGAGGGCGGCCATTAAAGTCTTTGCGCGCGGAGGGTTCTTCAATTCCAAAGTGGCCGATGTTGCGCGCGCGGCGGGCGTGGCTGACGGGACCGTCTATCTATATTTCAAGAACAAGGATGACATACTCGTCTCGATATTCAATCACGTCATGGACGAAGCCCTCGCGCGCGGCCGCGCCCGACTTGCTGAGATAGAAGACCCTGTTGAAAAACTCAAGCGAATAGTTCACGCGCACCTTGAGCGGTTTGCGGGCGACCGCGACCTCGCAGTCGTGTTTCAAGTGGAGCTTCGCTCCTCAACCAAATTCATGGAGCAGTTCTCTGCCACGAAAGTGACTGAATATCTCGAACTCATTCGCATAGTGATCGACGAGGGACAGGCGAAGGGCGTATTTCGCAGCGGATTGAACACAACGATAACGGCGAAGGTGCTGTTCGGCGCGCTCGATGAGATGGTCACTAACTGGGTTCTCAGCCGCAGGCGATATAGCCTCGTGTCTACGGCCGACACGGTTATAGATGTTTTTTTCAACGGCATAAATCGGCCTTAAATCATGTATGGGTGGCCCTCTGTGGCCACCCCTCATTGAAGGCCATTTGATTGAAGGCCATTTGATTGAAGGCCATCGAGGGGCGACCACAGAGGGTCGCCCGTACAGGTTTTTTTAAAACGGGAAAGATCATGAGCAGTGATCCACGGACATTGAATGAGTTGTTCAACTCGGCGGTGGATCGCTTCGGCGAGTCGGAATTCCTGCGCTTCAAAGAGAACGGCCGTTGGCGGTCGCTCTCTTACAAAGAGGCCGCAAGCCGCGTGAGAGATACGGCACTCGGACTTTACGACAAGGGCTTTCGCGCCGGGGATAAACTGGCTATATGGTCCGAAAATCGGCCGGAGTGGAACTTCGCCGATCTCGCATCTCTCGCAATAGGAGCGGTCGACGTTCCTATCTATGCCACGCAGGCACGCTCGCAGGTCGAATACATCCTGGCCGACTCCGGGGCGCGCGTCATCTTCGTTTCGTCATCTTTTCTGGCCGACGCGCTCTCTATAAAATCCGCCCTGCCGTCGCTTGAATGGATAGTCTCTTTTGATGACGTATCGCCTGAGCAAAAAGACGATTCAGTCGTTCATATAAACGATCTGATAGATCGCGGGCGCTCACTCTCGGAAGAACAGCCCGGCCTCTATGAAAGCCTCTGGCGTAATGCCGGGCCGTCGGACCTTGCAACGTTGCTTTACACTTCGGGCACGACAGGCGACCCGAAAGGCGTGATGCTCACTCATAAGAACCTCACGGCGAATGCGCTAAACAGCTACCGCTGGCTCGACCTTGATGAGACCCGCGACACGGCTCTGACCTATCTTCCTTTTACGCACATATTCGAGCGAGCGGTCTGGTATCTCTACGCGCACGCCGGTACGGTCGTCGCTTATGCGGAGAGCATAGACGCGGTGGCGAAAAATCTTTCAGAGGCGCGGCCTACCGTTATGACGAGCGTGCCGCGCATGTTTGAAAAGATATATGCGAGGATATTGGAAAGGGGATTGTCGGCAGGCTTCCCGCGCAAACAGATATTCCTCTGGGCGCTGGATGTCGGAAGGCATTGGGCCGAGCGCAAAGACAAAGGGATGCCCGTAGGGTTTTTGCTCCGGCTTCAACATCGCATAGCAAGCGCGCTCGTGTTTAAAAAATGGCGCGAAGCTGTAGGCGGACGCATCCGCGTCTTCATATCGGGCGGAGCGCCGCTCGCTCCCGAAATCGCCTATCTTTTTAGCGCAGCCGGGTTGCCCATCTTGCAGGGGTACGGGTTGACCGAGACCTCGCCGACCATCTCCTGCAACACGCTTGAGCGAAATCGCATAGGCACCGTCGGGCCTGTGCTCGATGGCGTGAGCGTCCGTATAGCCGAGGACGGCGAAATCCTCGTCAAGGGCGACACGGTGATGCAGGGTTATTACAATCGCCCTCAAGAAAACGAAGAAGCGTTCACGCCTGACGGCTGGTTCCGAACGGGAGACATCGGCCATCTCGACGCGGACGGATTTCTGACGATAACGGATCGCAAGAAAGACCTCATAAAGACGAGCGGCGGAAAATACATCGCGCCTCAGTTACTCGAAGGCTTGATAAAATCGAGTCGCTTCGTCTCTCAAGTAGTGATCGTGGGCAACGGTCGGAAATTCGCTTCGGCGCTCATCGTTCCCCATAAGGAGATGCTGCGCAGCTATGCCGAACTTAAAAATATCGGCTACGCGAGCGAAAGCGAGTTGCTCGCAAATCCGCGCATCGTCGATCTCATTCAGCGTCAGGTCGATAAGCACACGGCAGAGCTTGCCCGTTACGAAAAGGTCAAGAAGGTCGCATTGCTCGAACGCGAACTGACCATCGAATCGGGGGAGCTTACGCCCACGCTCAAACCGCGCCGCCGTTTTATAGAAGAGAAGTACGCCGGGGTGATCGACCGTTTGTATGAAGAGAGCGCCGATATGGTTATGGTTTGAATTTCAGGGGTCAGTGGTTAGCGGTCGGCTACAGAGATCATCTTTTGACCACAGATCACACAGATTTCTCAGATAAATTCTTCGGTTATCCGTGTTATCTGTGGTTGAATACTTGCCCTGATAGTTGATAGCTGATAGCGGAGGTTGAATAGTGGATTATAGAATCGAGAAAGTCGCGGTGCTCGGAGCGGGAACCATGGGCGCGCAGATCGCCGCTCACCTTGCTAATGCGGGCGTTCAGGTGTTGCTCCTGGACATCGCACCTGGAGAGCTTACCCCGCAGGAAGAGGCGCGCGCTCTGACGCTTGAGAGTCCGCAGGTGAGAAATCGAATAGCGAACGCAGGTCTCGACGCGGCGAAAAAGATAAAGCCCGCCGCATTCTTTTCTCCCGCCGCTGCCGGTTTGATTACGACTGGAAATTTCGAAGACGACCTTGCGAAGGTTTCTGAGGTCGATTGGATAATCGAAGCCATAATCGAAAAGCTCGAAATAAAACGCGATCTCTTCGCGCGCGTGGACCGTTATCTGAAACCCGGCACCATCGTCAGCTCGAATACTTCGGGCATAAGCATCAAGGCGATGGCCGAAGGGATGTCGGATAACTTCAGACATCATTTTCTCGGAACTCACTTCTTCAACCCTCCGCGCTACCTGAAACTGCTTGAGATCATTCCGACCGCCGAGACCTTGCCCGATGTCAAAGATACGATCTCCGATTTTTGCGACCGCAGGTTAGGAAAGGGAGTAGTCCTCGCCAAAGACACTCCGAATTTCATCGCCAATCGCATTGCGACCTTCAGTTCGCTCAACACCTCGCGGACGATGGTCGAGGGCGGCTACACCGTAGAAGAGGTCGATGCAATGACAGGCCCTCTCGTCGGGCGGCCCAAGTCGGCTTCGTTTCGCACTACGGATATCGTTGGTCTCGACACCGCTCTCTACGTGGCCGAAAACCTATACAACGCCGTGCCCGATGATGAACGGCGCGAGTCGCTCGTCCCGCCCGATTTTCTACGCGAGATGGTCAAGCGCGGCTGGATAGGCAATAAGGCTGGACAGGGTTTTTACAAGAAGCAAAAAGGCGAAGGCGGCAAGACCGAATACTGGGCGCTCGATTATAAAGAGATGGAGTACCGTCCGCCGCAAAAAGTGCGCTTCCCTTCCATAGACGCGGCGAAGACAATCGATGACACCGCCGAGCGTATTCGCGTGCTCGTCTACGGCAAGGATCGCGTGGGCGAATTCCTCTGGAAGACCATAAGCCAGAACCTGATCTATGCGGCCAACCGCGTGCCCGAAATCGCCGAAGACATAGTGAGCGTAGATAACGCGATCAAGTGGGGCTTCAATTACGAGTTCGGTGCCTTCGAACTATGGGACGTGTTGGGCGTCGAAAAAGCCGTCGCCCGGATGCGCGAGGAAGGGCTGCCCGTACCGCCGCTCGTCGAGAAGTTGCTCGCTTCAGGCAAGGCGAGTTTTTACGAGCGGCGCGAGGGGCGCACCTTTTATTTCGATCTGGCGACGAGCGATTATAAAGAGGTTGAGCCGCTTCGGGGCGTGACCGTTTTGAAATCGTTGAAGGAGCGCGAGCGCGTCATAAAGAAGAATGCGGCGGCTTCGCTCGTAGACCTGGGCGATGGCGTGGCCTGTCTCGAATTCCATTCGAAGATGAATGCCATAGGGGGCGACACCGTAGCGATGATGAATTACTCGGTCAAGGAGGTCGACTCGAATTTCGAGGCGCTTGTCATCGGCAATCAGGCTGAAAACTTTTCGGTCGGCGCAAACATAATGCTCTTGCTTTTGGGCGCACAGGAAGGCGAATGGGACGAGATAGGACTTTCGGTTCGCCAGTTTCAAAACGCCAATATGTCGCTTCGTTATTCCGCAAAGCCGGTGGTGACGGCTCCGCACGGGATGGCGCTCGGCGGCGGGTGCGAGATAACCATGCACGGCGATAAGGCGCGAGCCGCAGCGGAGACATATCTTGGACTCGTGGAAGTTGGCGTAGGATTGATACCGGGGGGCGGCGGCGTAAAGGAGATGGTGCTCCGCGCCGTAGAGGACGCCTTGCCCGATGAAGACCTCTTCGCGCGAATAAGGAAAGTATCCGAGACCATAGCGATGGCTCGCGTATCGACTTCGGCCGTGGAGGCGCGAGAAATCGGGTTCCTGCGCGACACGGACCCGATAACGATGAACCGTGATCGCCTGATAGAAGACGCCAAGCAGACAGCGCTCGCAATGGTGCGCGAAGGCTACACGCCGCCGCGCCCGCGAACAGACATCCCGGTGCTTGGAGAGCCTGCGCTTGCCGCAATCAAGCTGGCCGTTCACATGATGATTCGCGGCGGCTTCATAAGCGAGTATGACGGCCACGTTGCCAGAAAGCTCGCTTACATAATCACGGGCGGAGACCTCTCGCGCAAGACGCTCGTATCGGAGCAATACCTGCTCGATTTAGAACGCGAGGCATTTGTATCGCTGTGCGGAGAGCGCAAGACGCAGGAACGCATTCAGCATATGCTCAAGACCGGCAAGCCTTTGAGGAATTGATAAGTGATGCGTGGCCGTTGCAGATTAGCCTGGCAAAGAGAAAGAGGTTGCCTGGGAGCGCAGGCATCTTGCCTGCTTGTCCTGGGGAGACGATGATTTCCTGGGAAACCGGCACGAGTGCAAGCCCAGCACGCTGGAAGCGTGCGCTCCCAGGGAATGTAAGAAAAGGGAGAACCGAAAATGAAAGAAGCAGTGATAGTGCAATCGCTCAGGACTGCGGTGGGCAAAGCGCCGCGCGGGACTCTGAAAGATACGAGGCCGGATGATATGGCCGGGACCGTCATACGCGAAGCTTTGGCGCGCACGCCGGGACTCGACCCCGGTATGGTCGAAGACGTGATACTCGGTTGCGCTATGCCCGAAGCCGAACAGGGAATGAACGTGGCGCGACAGGCTTCCTGGCTCGCAGGGATACCGAAAGAGGCGTCTGCGGTCACGATAAATCGCTTCTGCTCTTCGGGCTTGCAGGCCATAGCGTTTGCGGCTGAGCGCGTCATGTGCGGCTGGGCCGATTGCATAGTGGCGGGCGGGACCGAGACCATGAGCCTGATTCCGATGGGCGGCCACAGAATAGTGCCTAACCCTGAGATAGTCGACCGCGTGCCCGACTACTATTTGAATATGGGACTGACGGCGGAAAACCTTTCCGAGAAGTATTCAATCTCGCGCGAAGAGGCCGACGAGTTTTCGCTTCGCAGCCATCAGAAAGCCGTCGAAGCCATTCAGTCAGGCAAATTCAAAGACGAGATAGTCCCGCTGAACGTCAAGACCGTAGAACTCGATTCGAGGGACAAGCGCGTCATGCGCGAGACCGTATTCGATACGGACGAGGGACCGCGCGCTGACACTTCTATGGAGGCGCTTGGAAAACTGAGACCGGCTTTTCATGCGCGCGGGCGTGTGACGGCGGGCAACTCTTCGCAAACATCGGACGGTGCCGCCGCCGCGATAGTGATGTCGGACGGTCGCGCACGCGAACTCGGAATAAAGCCTATTGCAAAATTCATCGCGTATGCGACGGCGGGGGTCTCGCCCGATTACATGGGCATAGGCCCTGTGGAAGCAGTGCCTAAAGCATTGAAGATCGCAGGTCTCACGCTCGATCAGATCGATCTCATAGAACTCAATGAAGCATTCGCGGCGCAGGCGCTTTCGGTCGTCAAAGAACTCGGAATCGATCAGGATAAATTGAATGTGAACGGCGGCGCGGTGGCAATGGGCCATCCGCTCGGCTGCACGGGCGCGAAGCTGACCGCGACCCTGCTCCACGAGATGCGGCGTAGAGGGTCGCGCTATGGGATGGTGACCATGTGTGTGGGCGGCGGCATGGGGGCCGCAGGGATTTTCGAATTGTTATAAGGGACAAAATAAGGAGGCTGGTTATGACTAGGACTGTGGAAACGAAAGAGGTACTCAAGGGCGGGAGCTTTTTATTGGAAGACCACGACGCTCAAGAAGTATTCACACCTGAAGATATAAGCGACGAGCATCGAATGATCGCTCAGACCGCGCGCGAGTTCACCGAAAAAGAGATACTGCCGAGGGATGAAGAGATCGAAGCCAAGAACTTCGACCTCAGCGTCGAGCTGCTCAGAAAAGCCGGGGAACTCGGATTGCTCTCAATCGATATTCCTGAAAAGTACGGCGGCATGGGGCTTGACCTTTTAAGCTCGCTCGTCGCTTCCGAACAATTATCCGGGCAGGCATCATTTTCGGGAACGCTCGGCGCGCACACGACCATCGGCACTCTGCCAATAGTCTATTTCGGGACCGAAGAGCAGAAGAAGAAATATCTTCCCCGCCTTGCGACCGCCGAACTCGTCGGGGCTTATGCGCTGACGGAATCAGGATCCGGGTCTGACGCTCTAGGGGCGAAAACGAAAGCCGTGCTCACCGATGATGGAAAGTATTACATACTCAACGGCCAGAAGATGTGGATCACGAACGGAGGATTCGCGGACCTCTTCACCGTATTCGCAAAGGTCGACGGCGAGAAGTTCACGGCCTTCATAGTCGAGCGCGACTTTCCAGGCGTCTCGGTCGCTCCCGAAGAGCACAAGATGGGGCTTCAGGGGTCTTCGACCTGCGCCGTCAATCTCGAAGACGCGCGCGTGCCCGTAGAAAACGTGTTGGGCGAAATCGGCAAAGGCCACAAAATCGCTTTCAACATTCTAAACATTGGTCGGCTGAAACTCGGCGTAAGCTCGAACATAGGTTGCAAACGGCTCACATCGATAGCAACCGAGTATGCTAAAGAGCGTCATCAATTCGGTGTGCCTATAGCGTCGTTCGGACTCATCAAGCACAAGCTCGCGGAGATGGCCATTCTCGCTTACGTCGGCGAGTGCATGATTTACAGGACGGTGGGAATGATCGAGACAACCCTCGATACCGTAGACCGCGACATACCGGAGCAGGCGCTGAAAGCGATAGAGGACTACGCCATCGAATGCTCGATAATAAAGGTCGTGGCAAGCGAATCGCTCGCCTATTGCGCAGACGAAGCCGTTCAGGTATTCGGCGGCAACGGATATTCGAAGGATTATCCCGTAGAGCGCGCTTATCGTGATGCGAGAATCAGCCGCATATACGAGGGCACGAACGAGATCAATCGCCTCATCATATCGGGCCAGATGCTGCGCAAAGCCACGAAGGGGGATCTCCCTGTCTTTCAGGCGGCGAAGAAGTTGATGGACGAGTTGCTCTCTCCATCGCTTTCGGATGATGCGGGCGAAGGGGTCTTTGCCGCAGAGCGAGCGGCCATTGGCAATGCCAAGAAGGCCGGTGTGGCTGTGCTCGGCATGGCTGCGCAGAAGTACCGCGAAAAGGTTCAGGAGCAGCAAGAGGTGCTCGCTGCTGCAAGCGACATAATCATGGAGATATTCGGTATGGAGAGCGCCATACTGCGCACAGAAAAATTGATCTCCACGCGCGGCGAGGCGGATTGCTCCATGCAGATCGAAGCGACGCGCGTTTTCACAAACGACGCGCTGCAAAGGGTCGAACAACACGCCAGGCGAGCGATTGCAACCATGACCGAGGGCGACGAACTCCGCACCATGATGTCTGTGCTGAAGCGATACATGCGTTTCATGCCCGTAGACACGATCAGCGCCCGCCGGAGGATCGCCGATTCGCTCATCGAAGCCGGGCGTTATAACCTCTGAGTATCTGTCCGCTGTCCGTCGTCCGTTGTCCGGGGCCGGAGGATCAACCACAGATTACACAGATAGCCGAAGAGTTTATCTGAGAAATCCGTGTTTGTAGAAGGCCCTGCCTTCCACTGTGGTCAAGAAGTGCTACGGGCTACGGACGACGGACGACGGACTCATCATAATGAAGATTCACCGTATCACCGTGCCCACGCCTTTTTACGTCGGCCCGGTCAACGTCTACCTGATCGAAGAAGACCCTCTGACCTTGATCGATGCCGGACCCCGGACGGATGAGGCTATCGAGGCGCTGAGGTCGGGGCTTGCGCGATTGGGTTACAGGCTGGCGGATATAAAAAGGGTCGTGATTTCTCACGCGCACGCGGACCACTACGGGCTTGCGCGACTGATAGTAGAGGAATCGGGCGCAGCGGCTTACATACACGCCTGGGATGCGCCTGCCGTTTCGCCCTCGACGGATTACACGGCTCACCGCCGGATACTTTCGGAAGCGGGAGTCCCTCCGCAGGTGATCGCTCGTATGGAAGCGGGATACGAGAAGTTTCTTGGGTTCGCTGGTCCGCTCGATAAAGTCGAAGTGCTTGAAGATGGAGACGAGATACTATTCGAGCGCGAGAGCCTGACAGTAGTTCACACCCCCGGACACACGCCCGGTTCGATGTGCCTAGTGCGGACGAGCAACCGGCTCGTGTTCGCTTCAGACACCGTTCTTAAAAACATCACTCCCAACCCTATGCTCAGTCCCGACCCGATTGACGAGCGGCGCAGGTTTCAATCACTGGGCGAATACCTCGTATCGCTTGCGCGCATCCGGTCGCTTGCGCCAACGGTGCTCAAGGGCGGGCACGGCGGCGACGTGACCGACTTCGACGAGCATTTCCACCGCCTGTATCGCTTCACCGAATCGAGGCAATCGAAACTTCTCTCGCTCATTCCTCGAAGCGGAGTGACGGGCTGGGACGCCGCGTTACGGCTGTTTCCCGACGCCGGTGGGTATCATCGTTTCCTGGCGGTTTCGGAAACCGTTGCCCATCTCGACTATGCTGTTGCGGAAAGCAGACTGTCAGTCGAACGCAGAGACGGGCAGGATGTGTATCATATTCTTTAAACCTGAGATGTGGTGATTTGCTCACATTAGAGAGTAGGGGAGCAGAGGAGATGGGAGGCACGGGCGACAACCTTATTCACCTACTCATCTGCGCTCAATTCTTTTTGGTTACAGAGCACCAAACAAGATTGCCGTTAATTGACAAGCTTGCTAAGGTATCGTCTTATGCTGACAAGAAAAGAGCTACTCGATATAATTCAGGCTAGAATAGATGATGCCGACGCACTCTATGCTGCCGGAAGATACGATGGCGCGATATACCTTTGTGGGTATGCCGTTGAATTAGCATTGAAGCGTAGAATCTGTATAACCTTACGATGGTCAGGGTTTCCCTCAACCCCCGCCGAGTTCAAGCATTACGAAAGTCTCAAGACCCATACATTGGATATTTTACTTTCGCTGTCAGGCTACGAAAAACGGATCAAGAGGAATTCTTTGGCAGCTTGGTCTGACGTTGGTTCCTGGGATCCGGAAGCCAGATATAAACCAGTAGGTAAAGCATCGTCCGCTGATGCTAAGAAAGTAATAGATTCTGCTAAGATACTAATAGGAAGATTATGAAAAAGATTATAGAAAAACTCGCTAAGTTAGAAGAATCCGTGGCAAAGGAAAAGGGACCTTTTGATCTGTTTGGGCTTTTTTTGCGTGAAGATGGGTTCGACAAATGGGATCTGGTAGCTTCGGCTCTTTGGATTGAGGAAGATTATAGTAAGGCATTAGATTATATGACTAAGAAACTAAATTCGATTTTGACTACTGAAGAGTTGCTTAAAATCTCAAAGGTAGTACTGATTAATGAGTTTGATGAACGAGTGAGAAACATTCAAAAATATATTGCCGTGGAGCATACTCCTACGGAACTTCGCGAGGCTAACTTTTTTGGATTAAGAATGGACATGGTTTACATAATAACCTCCAAGGTGCAAGTAGATAAACGATTACTACAGTTGGTATGGGAGATACTTGTTGAAATGTGGGAGAAGAGCGAAAGAGCGGTTTATAGCGGAGATGTTCTTGAAGTTTTAAAGAAGAGAGGTGAGAAAGTTCCGATTGGAGCTATGAGAAGAGTATTTAGTTTGTTGATTAACTCTAAATGTATTCGAGCGGCTAAGTTTGTAAACTCTGAAGGTGTAAAAGAACATGGAGCGATAACTATCACTTGGCTTCATCCGGATTGTCGAGAAGTAGAATCTTAGTGCTTCACTCAAACCACCAACGCCCAATAAGCGCAAAAGAGATCATCCGACGTTATCAGGCCGGAGAGCGATACTTCGGTGAAACAGATGTTGACGAAGAGATTCTCGATTTTCAAGGGGCCTTTTTAGAGGGCATCATATTCGCGCCCCATTCGTTTCTCGTCGCTGATTTTCGTGATGCAAGGTTGAAAGGCGCTGACTTTTCCAACTGTAACGTCAAGACCTGCGACTTTCGAGGTGCCGACTTGCGAAATGCCGACTTCAGGAATGCTCTCCTTGAAGCCACTGAATTCGCGGGAGCCGATCTGGAAGGAGCCGATTTCACAGGGGCTTCCTGCTACAGCCGTGTGTTTGGCGCGGGTGAAAAACCTGATTGGTAAACTTCAACCGTTCCCGGCTAACCGTGTACTGGCAGAAGAACCGAATGCATAATGGGATTCTGAAATAGTGCTGTCCCCGCGCAGATAAGCAATTAAAAAATTCATTCGAGATTGGCCACATCTCAAGCGTCATGTAAATGGGGCCGCATAAATAAAGCTATGCAGAGCCTTCGCGAGAGCTTCGGTTCGTTGCGAAGACGGGCATCATTGCCTGATGGTTCGATTCTGTGCCGAGTCGGACTATCTCTGTTAGCTAGGGCGTGTCGCATAATTCCCGTAACGTCCTATTACTTGTGCCAGACAACATGTAACAACACAATATATGGGCAATAAATCTATTTCTGCGACAGGGCCTAGCTAT
>JAKEHD010000598.1 GCA_022615215.1 Blastocatellia bacterium | reverse complement strand
TTTTGAAACGCTCACTAGCCAAGACCAAAGCTGCGACAAGTCGCAGCACTCCAAATAATAAGTCCCACTTTTAATTACACCCAAAGGAGAGACCTGTAATGGAAGATTTTTGGACATGGTTCGGCAGGGCTGATAATGTCATAGGTTTGGTGACGGCGCTCATCTCTCTCTGCATATTGCTGCTCGTCCGGCGGCAGAACAAACGATACCGCGAACTCGCCAGGCAAACGCCCCGAGTGGAAAACTTCGATCAAATCGTCAAGCTCCACGAAGGCATCAAAAGCTCTGCGCCTGTCGCCCTGACCCTATCGCTCATTCCGGCCGGAGATTCGATCAAAGGCTCGGTCGAACTCTTCCTTCGCACTCAAGAGTGGAAGATGCCTATCGAAGAGTTGAACATGAACGGCATCAATAACCCGAAAGACCTCGAAGCTTTCATAAACGCTCTGCGCGAAAAGAGGCGTTACTTCGAAGCATCCGGCTTCACAGAGTTGCATCTGTTCATTGCCGGGCCGGTGCAGGCGGGCACGATAATCGGTTCTATGTACCGCAACTGGATTCCCGTAAAACTCTACCATAAGCCCAGCCCCGCTCCGCCGCAGGTTTATGAATACTGGATGCCTCTCATGTGAGAGGAGCGCGACGAAGCCGCACAAGGACGGCGGATGATTATGAGCAAAGAAAAAAACATATTACTGTGCGTCGCCGGGATGACGCCGCAGATCATCACCGAAACTCTGTACGCGGTTACGCAGGAACGCGGCGAGCGCGTAGATGAAATCCGCGTCGTCACCACACTCGACGGACGGGACAAAATAATGACTGGCATAGCGAACGGGCGAGGACGGCCCGAAGAATCCCTTCTGCATCCGGAAGCAGGACAGTTTTATGCCTTTTGCCGTGATTTCAAGATCGACCCCGATAGCATCAGGTTCGATGAGAAGTCTATCGCCCTGCTGCAAACGCGCGATGGTTTGACTCTGCCTGACATCCGCACGCTGGAAGAGAATGAACTGGCAGGCGACAGAATTTGCGACATCGTGCGCGAACTGGCGAAAGACGAGAATACGCGCATACACGCTTCGGCGGCAGGAGGGCGCAAAACCATGAGTATTTATCTCACGGCTGCCATGCAACTCTTCGGGCGCGCACAAGACATGCTGTCGCATGTACTGGTCAACGAGGATTTCGAGGGCAATCCAGCCTTTTATTATCCGCCGCCGGAACCAATCATATTGAGAACCAGAGACGGGCGCGAGGTTTCGACCAAAGATGCACGCATTTATCTCGCTCCGATTCCTTTCATACGACTGCGCGGCGCTCGTTCCGAATGGCTGCGCGAGGGCGAACGTCGCTACGGCGATTTCGTGCGACAAGCTCAGGAATATCTCGACCTCGCGGATTCGGTTCACGATGTGAACATCCATCTGCGCGGCAAAACTCTTATGATTGCAAATCGCAGCGTGAAGCTGGCCGAACGGGAGTTTTTCATATACTCGATGTTCGCCTACCTGCGCAAACAGAACCGTAGCGCCGATGGGTTTATCGCCATTACGGATATTCGTATAGAAGATATTGACGCAACGTTTCGGATGATCACGAAGGCGAGAGGGAGCGAAGCCGGAATCGATGATTGCGCGTCTGTGCCCCGCATGGACTTCATTCAAACTCTGATAAACGGTTTGAACCAACACGATAATGAAATCTTCAAAACCACCTTTCAACAGGTCATCGCAAAAATCAAAAAGAAGTTCGATGACGCCGGATTGCCTGCACGCTATCTGTTCGCTTCAGACGGGGAACGCGGCGCATTGCGTTTCGGTCTGAGCATTCCTCCCGAACGCCTCATCTGGAAGTAGACGGCTTCCCGATTGCAGCAAAGTTGCCAATCCGCACAAATGAATCGCATTGGGTTATGGTCGACATTGAGGATTCGGTCGAGGTGAATCTATGGCGACACTATACATAACTGAACAGGGCGCGATGCTTCGCAAGGAACAGAACCGGCTCGTCGTCGAATGCGATGGCGCGCAACTCGCCGAAATACACGCTTTCAAGGTCGAGCGCGTCGTCATATTCGGCAATGCACAACTCACTACACAGGTCATCTCTTTTTTGCTTGCGAGCGGCATCGATACCGCTTTTCTGACTCAGCACGGACGGCTCAAGGGGAGGCTCGCGCCTATCGCCTCGAAGAACGTTCCGCTCCGTGTGCAACAGTACGAAAGGACACGCGATGCCGGGTTTGCGCTTGAGATGGCCCGCCGGATAGTCTCGGCCAAAATAAGCAATTGCGCGCAGATGCTCTCGCGCCACCAGCGAAACCACCCGGAGTGCGACCTCTCTACAGAAACCGCGCAACTGGCCAGGTTCGGCCATCGGGCCACACAGGCAACCGCTATCGGCAGCCTCCTGGGACTCGAAGGCCAGGCGGCAGCCGTCTACTTTCAAGGGTTCGCTCGCATGCTGCGCCGCCAGTTGAATTTCAAGAAACGCACACGTCGGCCCCCCACAGACCCCGTGAATTCGCTTCTGAGCTTCGGTTACACGCTGCTCTATAACGAAGCAATCAGCGCGAGCGTAAGCGCGGGGTTCGATCCATATCTGGGCTTCTATCATGCGGTGCATTACGGACGCTGTTCGCTTGCGCTAGACCTTATGGAAGAGATGCGGCCGCTAACTGCGGATCGCCTCGCGCTCAACCTCGTGAATCGCGAGATAGTGAAACCCGAAGACTTTCGCAAACTCGACGGCTGCGGCGTACACCTGGAAGAGAGAGGTCGCAAGAGTTTCCTCAGAGAATACGAGCGGATGATGAACACAGAGTTTACGAGCTATCAGACGGGCGAGCGGACAAGCCCCCGCCGCGCCCTGCACAATCAGGCGCTCCTCCTGCAACAGGCCATCGCGCATGGAACGCCTTATAGGGCTTTTCAAGGATGGCGGTAGGTCAGGGGTCAGGGAGCAGGGGTGCAGAGGAGCAGGGGTGCAGGGGAAAGGTCAGTATAGCTGATAGCTGATGGCTGACGGCTGATAGCTGACGGCTGATGGCTGACGGCTGATGGCTGATAGCTGATAGCTGACCCTGACCCCTGCGGAAAATTATGTTTGTAATCGTCGCTTATGACATCTCGGACGACAGGCGGCTGCGACGTGTGGCGGCGATGATGAAAGAGTATGGCACGCGCGTGCAGAGGTCTGTCTTCGAATGCAATCTCGGCCGCGAAGGGCTACGGGATTTGATAGTCGATATAAAGGCCCTCATCAACCGCCGACGTGACCGGGTGCAGATATATCACCTGTGCCGGGCTTGCCAGCAGAGGTTCGAGAATTACGATCAGGGCGGTTTGACCGAAGATGCCGATGTGTATATATGCTGAACCGGGGAGAGATTTCGCGGTCTAAATCAGACCACACGAGGATGGGACGATACGTGTCAGTAGCCCGACTCATTGGAGGGCTTGAGCTACTGACACATAACACGACATCGGTAGCTCGACCATCCGGGAAGACTTTATGAAGAGGCTCAAAATAACGAAGCTCCGTTTGACTCCTGCGGCCAGGACGCGGCTCGACGAACTCGGGCTGACGACGGCCGACCTGGATACGGTCGTGTGCTTCAACCGCAAGACAGAGAGTGAGGACGAACAGCTTCTAGTCTTCGACATAGAGCGCGTGCCCGAGGGGGCCAGGCAGGAGGTCGGGCATCTCGCGGGCGTTACTCTTGTCGTCGTAGGGGGAGAGATTATTGACGTGATGCGTGATGCGTGATGCTGCGTCGGCTATCAGCTATCAGCTACGGAGCGGAAAGCTGAAGACTGATGACTGACGGCTGACGGCTGATGGCTGAAGACTGACGGCTGCCGACTTAAAGGAGACGATGAATATGAACGAATTGGCGAACTTGGAATCCGACCCTTCATTGTTATTGCGACGGATCGCTTCGAGACCCGCGCTCTTTCAGGCATGGCGCAAAGTGAGGGCGAATCGCGGCGCGGCGGGCGTCGATGCAGTAAGCATAAGATTGTTCGAGCGCGACCTTGAACCGAATCTCGCGGAGCTTGCGCGCATCCTCGTAAACCGCAGCTACGAGCCGTTGCCCGCGCGGCCCGTGACCGTTATAAAGCCGAACGGCAAGCAGCGCGAACTGGCTATCCCGACGGTTCGCGACCGTGTGGCTCAACGCGCAGTCCTCGATCAGGTGGAGCCTGTCTTCGAACCCTTTATGCTCGATTGCAGCTTTGCCTTTCGTCCGGGGCGCTCGGTCGAGATGGCCGTCCAGCGCCTCGTCGTCGCTCGCGCACAGGGCCGATTGTGGACCGTATACGCAGATATTGAGGATTTCTTTCCATCTATAAATCACCGTTTGCTTATGGAAGACCTCTCGGCCGGACTCGGCGATCGGGATATTCTGCGACTGATAGCGCAATGGCTCGATGCGGGCGCGCTCGACGGCTCGCAGCCCAGTCCCGCCTGGATAGCTCGATGGCGGTCCTCACTCGCGGGGGCGAATCTGGCCGTCCGCGATGCGGTGAACGATCTGCTCGATGAGTTGCTTTCAAGCCGTCTCGGAATGGGCGGCCCGATGAGCGAATCGTTCGCAGGTGATGACTTTGACGAGAGCGATTTCGAGGACACGGAAGAGACGCGGGGCGGGGCGAAGAAATCCACATGGGGAGGCGCTGCCGCGCGAAGGCTCATTCAGGATGGGATGTTGCTTGCGCTGGCCCGGCGAGGAGCATTGAAAGGATTGCTGACGGCTAAAGTCTTAGGCATAGGAGGGGCGGCCCTGGCCCTCGCTCTTGCAGGGCCTCCTATCATTCGGAAGCTGCGCAGCACAGCTTCGACCCCGACCGGCGCTCTACAGGGCGCGCCGCTTTCGCCTCTGCTCTCCAACATTTACCTGCACCCGTTCGATGTTGCAATGACAGAGCAAGGCTACAGCCTCACGCGCTATGCGGACGATTTCCGTATAGTCTGCCGCACGGAAGCCGAAGCGCGGCGGGCGCTCGCCTCGATAGATCGCGCGCTCGGAGAGAGACGGCTGCGCCTCCATAAGGAAAAGACCCGTGTTGTGCCTCCCGGAGAAGAGTTCGACTTTCTCGGCTATCACTTCAGCGCCGACGGCCGTGTGATAGCTCCGCCGGGGGTTCACGAGGTGGTCGCGCGGCGTGTAGTCGAATTTGCGGACAGATATGCGCGAAAGGCATCGGCGCAAACAAGAGTCCTGGCCTCCAAGACGCAAAAGAAGGCGCGAGGGACGCTCGATAGAATAAAAGAGAGGCTGAAGAACAAATGAAGTCAGTGGTCAGCCATCAGCTATCAGTCTTCAGCAGAAACGATGAATGCGGAACGAAGGCTTCAGTAGCCCGACCGTGAGGGAGGGTTTTAACCACAGTGGAAGGCAGAAGAAAGAAATCTTTATGGCCTTCTACAGACACAGATAACAGAGACAAAGATTTCTTTCTTCCGTCTATCCGTGAAATCTGTGTGATCTGTGGTCA
>JAKEHD010000597.1 GCA_022615215.1 Blastocatellia bacterium | reverse complement strand
GCGGATGGTGATCTTCCTCATGGGCGATCGCGGCGACGGCGTTGGCGAAGGCCATCGTTTCTTGGTAGTTTTTGAATCGAATCGCTCCCCGAAGCTTTCTCTACGAAGAGCGCGGACCTGTTGCCGTTATAACCTTCAATCGGCCCGAAAGGTTGAACTCGCTCACCTTCGAGGTCTATAGCGAGTTGACCGATACATTCGCCGCGCTCGAAAACCATACAGGTGTGCGTGTGGTCGTAATAAGAGGACAGGGAAAGGGATTTTGTTCGGGGGGCGATGTCGAGGACATAATAGGCGAACTCTTCAGCCGCGACATAAGCGGCTTGCTTGAGTTCACGCGGATGACATGCCGTTTGATTCGCAACATACGCAACCTGCACAAGCCCGTGATCGCATCGCTCAATGGCACGGTAGCGGGCGCGGGCGCTGTAATCGCGCTGGCCTGCGATTTGCGCATAGCGGCCGACACCGCGAAGATAGCCTTCCTGTTCGTGAAGGTAGGACTTGCGGGCGCGGACATGGGCGCAGCCTTTTTGCTTCCGAAAATCATCGGTCTCAGCAAAGCGACCGAGATGTTATACACGGGCGATTTCATAAGCGCGCAGGAAGCCGCCTCCATCGGTCTATACAACAAGGTCGTTCCGGCAAGTGAGCTTGAAGAGGAGACCGAACGGTGGGCCGCGTGGCTGGCTGCGGGACCGGGCTTTGCGCTCTCGATGACCAAAGCGGCGCTCAATCGCGAGATGGCCCTCGACCTGGAAGCGGCTCTGGAAGCCGAAGCGGAGGCTCAGGCCATCTGCATGCTGAATCCCGATTTTCGCGAAGCTTACCTGGCCTTCACCGAAAAGCGCGCGCCGGTTTTCAATCAGGGCGCAGGTGGTGAAGAAGACTGATCCGGTTTTAATTTGACAGGGGAAACAAAGGGATAAGGGGTGAGTATTATGATGAGAGTGTTATAATGAAGGAGGTTCAGCGGCCGTAATTGGCGAAGAAAAGGGGGGATATGATCGCATGGCTTCGAGATGGATTGGAAGGACGCAGCCTGAAAGCCACGTTGCGCCTTTATCTGGTCGGCCTGCTGATGCTTGCCCCTGTAGCCGTACTGACAGGATTTCTCTTTGGTATAGACACGCTTTTCTTCATCATGCCTTTGCTCGTAGCTCTGCTCGTGGCCTTGCAATACGGCGTTCGTCATCAGGCAAGGCTGCGCAGTTTCATAGGAGGAACCTCGGAGAAGGAAGAGATCAGGCGAGGAGTCGAACGACTCATCGAGGGTATGACCGATAAAACTTTAGGCGTGCGCTGGAATGCGGGATTGGCCTTGGAGGAAATAAAAGATCCGCGAGCCATCGAACCGCTCATCCGCGCTTTGTCTCATGAAGATGTATTGGTGCGTGCGAGGGCGGCAGAAGCCCTGGGGAATATAGGTAAACGGCGAGCAGTCGAACCGCTCATTCGCGCTTTGAACGACGAAGATGCAAATGTGCGTTTTCGCGCAGCGAACTCCCTGGGAAAAATAGGTGATCGGCGAGCAGTCGAACCGCTCACCCGCACTATGAGCGATGAAGATACAGAGGTGGGAAATATCGCATTAGTTTGGTTGGTCAAACTAGGCGACCGACGAGTTATCAAGCATCTGACTGACTGGCACGAGATGAAGATGAGGCGGCGAGAACAGGGGAAAGAGCCTGAGCAAGACCCAACAGGCAAGATGTCAACCTCCGGCCAGCCTCGGAAATGATAAGTTGCTTGAACTCAATTCACGCATTACATGGTTGCAAATTTGTTTATCCTCAATCGGGGGCGGCCGAAGAAAGAAATCTTTATCGCAGGGCCGCCCTTACATGTTGACTCAGGGTAACTATTCGACCCCTCGTCCCGTAGGGACGGTTGAGTTTAGGCAGGTCATTTATGGCCTACTAACGAGGTTATATATACCTCGTCGCGTCAGCGACGATTGAATCTATCGGTTGATTTCAACCGTCGCTACGCGACGAGAAATCCGTTGGACTCGCTACCGGGCCTTAAAAGACCCGGCTAAACTCAGCAGCCGCTGACGCGGCTGAGTCGTTATAATTCAGGAGCAATCACATGTCGTTCGGCTTACCCATCAGCAAAGATGAACAACGGCTCACTTACGGCGGCTATCTCAAGGTGCGCGAGTTGACCTCGCTTCAACAACTGCATTCCGATCCCCGCCAGCACGACGAGACACTGTTCATAATCATTCATCAGGTCTACGAACTCTGGTTCAAACAATTGCTCCATGAGATAGACGCAATAATCGAACACCTGAACCAGGACGAGCCGCTCAGGGCGCATCGCTTGCTCAGGCGCTGCTCTGAAATCGAGCAGGTGCTCGTCAATCAGGTCGCAGTGCTTGAGACCATGACGCCTATGGATTTCCTCGCCTTCCGTGACCACCTGCTCCCGGCGAGCGGGTTTCAATCGGCTCAGTTCCGCGAACTCGAATTCGTCTCCGGTTTGAAAGAGAAAGGGTTTCTGAACTTCTACGATGAGGATTCCCAAGAGTACGCCCGCCTGAAATCCCGGCTCGAACGCCCCTCGCTCGGCGATGCCTTTTACGATATGCTGAGACGGCGCGGGTTCGATCTTCCCCAAGATAACGCTGAAAGCGACGGCGGCGAGACCGATGCCCATCGCACGCGCGTGCAGGAACTCATTCGCATATATCAGGAGGCCGAAAAGCATTACGATCTCTTCTTGCTGGCCGAGAGTTTGATCGAATATGATGAGATGTTCTCACTATGGCGGCTGCGCCACATAGAGATGGTCGAGCGCATGATAGGCAGCAAGACCGGCACGGGCGGCAGCGAAGGCGCGGCCTACTTGAAGAAGACGACGGCGCGAAAATTCTTCCCCGAACTGTGGGAACTGCGCACTTACTTGAGCAATCGAAGCAGCGGGTATTGATATAAGGCAAAAGGAAAAAGGTAAAAGTAAAAAGTATTCCGCTTCACTTTTTACTTTTTACTTGGAGCGAAAGGAGACTTTTATGGACGAGCTTTTAGAATGGCGAAAAGAATTTCCTATCCTCGATAACACGGTTTATCTGATAAGCCACTCGCTTGGAGCGATGCCTCGCCGCACGCGCGACCGGCTTGCCGAATACGCAGACCTCTGGGCCACGCGCGGAATTCGCGCATGGGAAGAGGGCTGGTGGGATATGCCCATAACGACCGGCGACCTCGTAGGCAAAATAATAGGCGCGGAACCGGGTGAAGTCGTGATGCATCAGAACGTCTCCGTCTGTCAATCGATCATCAACTCCTGCTTTGACTGGTCGGACAAACGCAACAAAGTGGTATCCGAAAGCCTGAATTTCACAACCAACCTTTACATATACAGCGCGCTCGAAAGAGAGGGCGCGCGGCTCGTCACCGTAGATTCGGAAGACGGCATTACGGTCCCGCTCGACCGTATGCTCGAAGCCATAGACGAGGAGACCCGGCTGGTTTCGGTCTCGCATGTTATCTTTCGCAGTTCGTACATTCAGGACATAAAAGCCATAACCGAGCGCGCTCACGAAGTCGGAGCGATGGTTATAATCGACATATATCAATCGGCGGGCACTGTGCCTGTGAACGTGCGAGAGCTAGGGGTGGACTTTGCGACGGGAGGCTCGGTCAAATGGCTTTGCGGCGGGCCGGGCGCGGGCTATCTCTATGTGCGGCGCGATCTGTGGCCCGAACTCGAACCCCGCCTGACAGGATGGGTCGCTCACAAGCAGCCCTTCTCATTCGAGATAGGCCCGATGGAATACGCTGACAGCATGTTCAGATTTACACATGGTTCGCCCGCGATTCCGGCTATCTATGCGGCGCAATCGGGTTATGAGATCATCAACGAAGTAGGCGTTGAGAAGATCAGAGAGAAATCCATCAGGCAAACATCGCTTTTGATCGAACTGGCCGAAGAGGCGGGCTTCCGGGTCAATTCACCCAAAGAAGCCGAGCATCGCGGAGGCACGGTCGTCATCGACGTGCCGCATGGTTATGAGGTAAACAAGGAGTTATCGCGCCGCGATTTTCTTGTAGACTACCGCCCCGGCGCAGGCATACGCATAGCGCCGCATTTTTATTCGAAGGATGAAGAACTGGACCTGATCGTTCGCGAGATCAAAACGATACTTGAGACGAAAGCCTACGAGCAGCACACTGCGGCTTCGGCGCATTGAGGTGAATCAGGGTGAGGCAGAGCGCATTCGTGTAAGAAAAGAAGAGCGTATGAAGAAAGAGGCTTCACCTGAGACGGAAGACGAACTGCGGCCTGAGTATGATTTGAACACGCTGCTGAAGGGCGGCGTGCGCGGCAAATATGCAGACCGTGAGGGATTGATGTTGAGTCGTTCTCAAGCCCCCGCTTCGGTCGATGATGTGCTGCGGCGGGTGGATGAATTTTTTATGGAAACCGGCCCCGTCCACGATACGCTTCTTTTCTACAATCACCCAATCGACTGATCGCGCAATCACTCTTCTCTCAATATCTCGTTCAACTCTTCTGTAGTGAGCCGATAAGCCTCGTTGCAAAAATGGCATATCATCTCGGCCCCGTCGTCATTCGCTATCATGTCTTCGACTTCATCGCGGCCGAGGGCCGAAATCATGAGCCGCGCGCGTTCATGCGAACACGGGCAGTGAAAGCGCGGCTCCTGCTCTTCGAGGACTGTCAGATCCAAATCGCCTAGCACTGCGCGGAGCATACTTTCGGGCGCAAGCCCTGCGCTCACCATCTCGGTCGAGGTCGGGGCTTCGGGGATGGCCCGCTCCAGATAAGCGATCAAATCTTCTTCGACGCTCGGCATCATCTGAATTATGAAGCCGCCCGCCGCCGTGATTCGAAGGCGGTCGATCTCGAACCGGGGCGCTGAGGTTTGCGCGGGTCTTCCGCCATCCGCATCAACAGTCATCAATACTCCGAGGCTGACGGCGGACTTGATCTGTTCGGATTTCGCCAGATAGTAGGCCAGGTCTTTGCCTATCTCGCCTGACACTATCGGCACAGAGCCGCGATAAGCCTCTCTCAGCAGTCCTATCTCGAATCCCGCGTCTCGCGTAACATAGAGCGTGCCTCCGCCGACCACGCCCTGCACGTCGAGTTTCCCCCGCTCGTTAGCCGATATGGAATCGGCTTCGGGGTTCGATACATATCCGCGCACTTTGCCGTAGGGGTCGGCCTGCGCGACTATGTTGCCTATGGGACCGTCGCAGTCGAAATGGACGGTTATCTTTTCGAGGTCTTTGACGCCGCTGCCCAGAAGCAAGCCTCCCGTGAGCACCCGGCCAAGCGCGGCAGAAGCGGTCGGAAAAGTGCGATGGCGGCGGCAGGCTTCGCCTACAAGCGCGGTCGTCACTGCGGCCATACACCTGATTTGATTGCCTGCGGCCGTTGCGTGAATGAGGCTGTCTCGATTCTCTCCCATTTACTCTTCGATCTCCATTCTGTGAATGCGATTATTGAATAAAGTGGCGGCGGGTCAGGTCGCGCATTTTCGGGATTGTTCTGTGAGCAGACCTATGGCATGCGGAATGCTGCTGCGTATGGCATTGAAGTTTTCGACCGCGCCGCGCGTGCTTCCGGGCAGATTTATTATCAGAGTGCGTCCGCGTATCCCGCACACTGCGCGCGAAAGCGGCGCGAGCGGAGTCGAGTCAAGACTCCTGAGACGCATGAGTTCGGCCAGGCCCGGCGCTTCGCGTTCGATGACGGCGCGGGTCGCTTCCGGCGTGTTATCGCGAGGGGCGAAACCCGTGCCGCCTGTAGTCAGTATAAGATTCACGTCGCCTCGGTCTGCATACTCGCGCAGACGCGACGATATTAATTCGAGGTCGTCTGAAATGATCTCTGTGGCTGCTACCCGGCAGCCGAGCTTTTCGAGTTCGGCGACGACCGCAGGGCCGGACCTGTCTTCGCTCTCGCCCCGCGATGCCCTGTCGCTTACAGTTAGCACAACGGCTACGATTTCAACTCTAGCCATCAAGCAGATTCCTCAACGCTTTGAAAAAATGATTCCGTCCAGCCATTGCCGGGCGAGCGTTAATAGTATCGCAAGCAGCAAACGGGTTTGCAAATTGCAGGCTCAGGCGCAGATGTATGTCGGGATGAGACTTCCAAAGAGCGGTAGCAACCCGGTTGACTTATGCACCCGCCCGCTCGATATGAGCGACCACGCTCCGCAGGCGGTACTGACTCAAATCCTCCTCCGCCTTCTGACGAATCATCCTCTCACTTCTTTTCAAGGGGCTGGGTCAGAATGGCTATGAAGGTCTTTATGCCCTCGATGTAATTTCCGAGCCGCAGATTTTCATTGGGGCTGTGCTGGTTGTTGTCTCTATTTACCGTAGGCACTCCGACTGCTGGCAAGCCCAGTTTCACCACGAACGGCGAAATAGGTATGGAGCCTCCGCCCATGCGAATGCGAACGGGCGATTGGCCGAATGCGCGCGTAAGGGTCCGGTTCAACCATTCGCCTACCTCCGAATCGTAAGGCGTGCGGAACGCTCCGTAAGAGATTTCATGCGTGAAGGAGGCGATTCGCGGATGGCGCATGCGCTCTTCATCGGTGGGCGCGCGGTCGCCTATCAGATGATACCCCTGTGATTCGATATGCTTTCGAATGAGGCCGATCAATCGCTCGGCGTCGGTCTCCGGGACGAGGCGGACATCGATCTCAGCAGTTGCGATGTCGGGTATGATGGTTCGAACCTGCTCGCCGACCCACCCGGATGATATTCCTCGAATATTGAGCGAAGGGTATTGAATCGCTTCCTGATAAGTGCCGCCGACCTTATCGGTTTCTGCGATGCCGAGTCTTCGCTTGATCTCCTGCTCGTTGTCAGGCGTACCGGCGAGAATGGCGCGAGTCTCGTCATCCAACTGAACGCCATCGTAGAAGCCGGGAATCCGGACGCGCCCCTCAGAGTCCTTCATCGAGGCGAGGAGTTGCGCGAGTCGCATCGCGGGGTTCGGGGCATAATTTCCATAATGCCCGCTGTGCTGCGGAACGCGAGGGCCGAAGACTTTCAAGGTGATGGTGGCGATGCCTCGCGCTCCGAAATCCAGAGTCGGCCGGTTGGATATGTGACGCGGGCCGTCGAATATAAGCAGGATATCTGCTGCGAGCGCGGCTTTGTGTTTTTCCACTGCGGCCGGGAGGTGAGGCGAGCCGAGTTCTTCTTCAAAGTCCATTATCACTTTGATGTTGTAGAGTTGCGGCAGCCCTTCGCCGTCGAGAGCGTCAAGCGCCGTCAGGAACATGACGACGGGGCCTTTGGCATCCGAAGCCGACCGGGCGAAGACTCGCCATTCGGGATTTATCTCGCCCTTCAACCCGTTCCAATCGATCTCGTGCCACTCGGCTCCGCGTTGCTCTTTGAGGGCGGGCTTGTAGGGATCGGCCTGAAACCACTTGCCGGGGTCTACGGGCTGTCCGTCGATCTGCAAGTATATGAGCACAGTGCGGCTCGCGCCTTCGACTTTGCGCTCGGCAAGTAAAAGAGGCGGCCCGCCCGTATCGAGCCTCGCGGTCTTGAACTTTCTCTTTTGAAACACGGCCTCGGCCCATTTGACATTCTGCCGGACGTGTTCGGGGAAATGGGCGTCGTTCGGTATGCTCAAAGACTCGCGGAGCAGATCGTAAGAGCCGCGCGCATATTTTGCGGCGAGCGACTCAAGTCTGGCCCGGTCAATCTCCTGACCATAAGCGAGATGGCTGTGAGCTATCAAAAGCGCCAGCATCACAGCGGTGTAAATGCGAAAACGAACCAGCACAATCTCACCCTTTGAGTAGTCGCTCATAGATGTCATCCTCTCCGTTATCCCAAATCGGCCCTAAAGAAGATTCACTCGCTCTCAACCTGAAGCGCGCGTCATCGGAAAGCACTGTGACCAGGACTTCTGTTCCTTCGGGAATATCTACGGGTTCGAGCAACTCAATTTTTCCCTCTCTTACTACGGCCTTGATCGTATTCGACATAAACTTCACCTCACTCAAGCGCCTGCTGATAGATCGGTTTCCGAACAGACTCCAATTTACCACATGCGATCCACCTTCGGGCATCCCTCGAACCTGAAGGCGGCCTGTAAGAAGCGGCATGCTCAGAGGATGCGTCAAGCATAGCAAAGGCGACCGGGTTAGTCACGCTCGCGCGAAACGGGCAGGCTCTTCAGCAACTACATTCGAGTACAAAGACTATCGACAAATTGAGATAAAACAATGAGGAATATGTTACAGCGTATTGATTGAATGGCCCTAGCAACAAGCGTATAATTCAGCCGGTTTTGATATGTGGAGAGTAGCCAAACGAATAAGCGCTATAATATCGGGAATGTTATTCACCTTTGGTCTTTTTATTAGCCAGAGTTGGATTGAAGCTAAAGATCTTCCTAACCTTGGACCTCTTTTTACGTTCTTATGGGCTAACAGGTTAATTCTTTTCTTATCTGCTTTCTCGTTTGGGGCATTTGCTCTTGTAGCTTTCCATAGAGATAGGTTTGAACAACTGAGGAGCAAAGTTTGGTTCTACAAATCAAGCTCTCGTTTGAAGCATTCCGATATTAACTCTAGTCCAGCTTGGTACGACCCATACTTTTATGATCGCCCAGTGATGAAGGATATAATTCAGTTGCTCTCACAAGGGCAGGGAATTGTTTTAGTAGGTGTGCCACTGATTGGGAAAACTAGGTGTGCACTTGAAGCCGTGAGGCGGTTGCGAAGGTATAAAGTTTTGGGATTGAATCCAGAAAGCCAGAACATCGCAGATATCCAAATTCCGCGCACTTTTTTTGGATTCAGACCGAAACTCATCGTTTTTCTTGATGATTTAGAGCGATACATTGACAAATTTTCGCCTGATTATCTGTGCCAACGGTTAGCGAGGCAATCAAAATCTGTGTTCGTTCTGGCTACTTGTCGCTCAGGAGATGAATTTACTTTAATCCAAAAAGACAGAGTTTTTAGTTGTTTTGCGGAACAGAATCTACAGCACATTAGTATCGACGAACTTTCTAAAGATGAAGAGAAAATCATTGCTTCACATTTCAACTGCGAATGGAGGGAGGATTCTTATAACGGAACTCCCGGCTCAATCATTTTTGGTCTACGTGCGATGAGACAGAGGCTCGCCACAGCAGATAACGAACCGAAGACGTTTATGCGCTCGCTGTATTTAATGCATAGAGCAGGTATTCAAACGTATCGGCGAGCATTATGTGAAGAAGTCGCTGAGCACATATACGGATTGAACCTATCTCGGATCAATGCTGATTCCGCGTGGGCATGGCTAAAATCCGCCGGATTTTTGGTTATTGAGAAGAATGTTATTGCGCCAACTCATGCGATTTACTTGGAACAATCATTCTCTCAAGATTATCAAGTTGGTGACGAGCAAGAAGATTTAGCGAACTTATGGGAGTTGATTTCGGACCATGGCGAAGCCGAGGAACTTCTTGATCTGGCATACCAGCAGTGGAGAGAAAAACAGTATTGGAAAGCAGAAATAGGGCTAAGAAGATTGTTGGAACTCTACCCCCATAATTTGACGGGTCATTATTTGTTAGGCGCTGTTTTATGTAGACAAAGACGAGTAGAAGAGGGAGAAGAGGTATACCGCAAAATAATTCACAGTGATCCAGACTTTCTTGCTGTTCATTATAATCTGGGTATAGCATTGTATCAGCAAAACCGTTTCGAGGAAGCTGTACCGGAATTCCACGAAGCGATTCGCCGCAACTCGAATGATATACAAGCATATCTGCATTTAGGTTTAGCTTTAAGTAAGATGGGTCGCTTAAAGGAGTCAGAGGAACAGTATCGCGAAATTATTCGGCGTGCTCCAGATCATGCAGTAGCCCATAACGATTTAGGAGTAGATCTTCATAGACTCGGGCAGGTAAAAGAGGCCGAAGGCGAGTACCGGGAGGCGATTCGATTGAAACCAGATTACGGCATGCCATACTACAATCTTGGGCTGTTACTTGTAGAGCAAGGAAAATTTGAGGAAGCAGAGCAGATGTACCGAGATGCAATACACTGCAATCCATCTTATGCTGATGCTTACAACAACCTTGGAGCACTTTTTGAAAAGCACGGTCGAATAGAAGAAGCCGAAGGTTCGTTCCGTAAAGCAATTGAAATCAAGCCAGATTTTGCTCTCGCTCATTATAACTTGGGTCAAGTATTAAAGAAGCAAGAGAGAAAAGATGAGGCCGAGGAAGAATATCGTAAAGCGATTCATTATGATCACACTTATGCTGCATCCTATTATGGTTTAGGTGAGATACTACAGACATCAGAACGAACAAGTGAGGCAGAGAGCGCATATCAAAAAGCTATAGACTATAATCGAAACTTCGCCGAAGCTTATTTTAAACTTGGTGTAATTCTCGGTGAGAGAGGCCGGCTTAAGGAAGCCGAAGCCCAACTTCGGAAAGCAATTGAGTGCAGGCCAGGATTTGGCGAAGCCTATGGAGGTCTGGGGACATCTCTGCATCAGCAAAAGCAATATGAAGAAGCCGAAGAGACGTACCGATGGGCAATCTATTATGATCCAAATAATGCTGTGCATTATAGCAATCTAGCTGTCTTACTAGCTCACCAAGATCGTAGCGATGAGGCCGTGAAAATGTTTTGTAAAGCCCTACTTGTTGATCCAAACTTTGCACACGCTCACTACTTTTTGGGAAAACTCCTAGAAAGGGAAGGGCGACTAGAAGAGGCGGAAGAAAGACTTCGTGATGCTGACCGGCTGGGATTCTCTGTCCATTCCCAAGAGAAAAACAATGAAGGCAAAGAAGGAGAAAATCTGGTTGAAAGCCAAAATGGTTGAGTCATACGATTTGATCGATGAAGGAGGTTAACCGGAACAAGAATCTTAATTTGATCTACTGGAAAGGAGCATTCAACTATGTCGATGGTGAATATAGAAATAGATATTCCTGAGCACATACGAGGGACGGAGCGCGAACGGAAACTGCTTGACAGGATACAGAAACACGCTCTCGAACAAGCGGTGCTGGAACTCTACAGGGAACAGGAAATCTCGACCGGCACGGGGGCTGAAATGCTTGGCTTGCCGCTTCACGATTTTATACTGTTCCTCGGCAGACACGATCTGTCTATCTTTCCGTCCACCGAGGAAGAAATCGCAGAGGAGATGAAAAATGTTGAGAGCGCACGCAAACTGTGGGACCGAGATAGAAAGGACGAATGAATGATCGTTGTGTCCAACTCTTCTCCTCTCATCGCGCTTTCCGCAATAGGGTTGTTCGACCTGTTCTCCTCCAACGAGATGCTGGGATCGGCGATCGGCATGAACATCAGGT
>JAKEHD010000596.1 GCA_022615215.1 Blastocatellia bacterium | reverse complement strand
GTAGTGGCTACGTCGACCAAACGCCTATGGAGTTTCTGACCTCTACTCAATCTTTCGGGATTGAGCAAGCCGGAGACTGTGATGCAGGAACTTTTGTGTACATTTGTGCACAAAAAAGGTAGCAGAAACGAGGTAAAGATAAAGATGACCATCAACACTACAAAGACTGTGCGCGACCTGGCTCTTGAGATGCCGCGCGCCGCTACCGTTTTCGAAGACCTTCGGATAGATTATTGCTGCGGGGGCGGCAGATCATTATCCGAAGCATGCGCCGCCGCCGGGGTCAGCGTGCAGGATGTAATGCGCTCGCTCGAACAGGCCGAACAAACGCGAGAGGAAATCGAAGACTGGCAGTCTAAACGGCTGTCGGAATTGACTTCATACATAATCGACAACCATCACGTTTTTACGAGAGAGGAGTTGCGGCGATCGAGCGATATGATCCTGAAGGTCTGTTCGGCCCACGCGCGGAATCATCCTGAGTTGTTGCGAATCCAATCCATGTTCATAGGACTTGCAGGGGAACTGACCGCGCACATGCTCAAAGAAGAGAATGTCCTTTTTCCCTACATAACAGCTTTGGAAGAGGCGACCCTTAGCGGAGACCCCAGGCCCATTCCTTTTTTCGGAACGGTGCGCAATCCCGTGCGAATGATGATGATGGAGCACGACACGGCTGCTGAGGTGTTGAGGGCGATTCGCGCGGCGAGTCTCGATTTCGCAGTGCCGCCGGATGCCTGCGCAAGCTACAGGGCGCTGTATCAGACACTCGAAACCCTTGAACGCGATCTGCACCGGCACATTCACCTTGAGAACAACATCCTCTTCCCTCGCGCAGTGGAGATGGAAACGGCAATCGCTACGCTCCAGCCCTCAAGGTAGATTCCTCGTCGGAGCTTCCGCGCTTCAACGGCCGCTGCTTATGCAGCGGCCGTTGAAGCCGAGCAAGCATGCTTTGAATGCGCGGCAGGAATTTACTCATAATGATTTTGCGCCTACTACCTTACCCGTCGTTTCAGCAAGACCCATATTACGAAGTTGGAGTTGATAGAGAAGAAACCATTTTCTCCTTTCCCGTATAGCGGAGATACAGGTTGAAAGCTATCGACCTGAAATCCCTCTTCCGCGAGTTTATTGATTTCTGACTCGAAAACACGATCACCGGAGCGATTACTGGGGATCGCTGCGTTATTGATTGAGGGAATGTGTGGGTTGTATACAAGTAAGCGGTACTCCCACTCGGGAGCGTTTAAACTCGTTGTTGATGGTTGTTGAGTTTGAGGTGATGGAGAAACCGGGCGTGATTGATCCGCAAATATCCTGCTCGATAAAAACCCGCCCGCGCCCGCGCACAGAAACACGCACATCAGCGTCGCAGCAAACTGATTTCTACTCATAACTGCATCCTTTCTGATTCAAGACACCCCGCGATGTGATGGTCATAAGGGCGATGAAGTTGGCATAGTGATCCAAAAGCAAACCCGTCATAGATACATGCATTGAGCGACACGCTGCGGAACTCAACTTGAAAATGTTTTGAGCCGCCGCGTTCACCTCCGGTTGCGGACCCGAAGGCGGTAGCGTATCATTCTGCGTATCGGACGGTGAAAATATGCGCGCACCTTATGGACTCGAAATCATCGAAAACTGCCTGGCCTGCAAGCTGCGGGTTGATCGAATCTTTTGCGATCTCTCAGACGACGCCCTGCGCGACTTCGACGCCATTAACTATCCCACGACCTTCCCGAAAGGCGCTATGCTCTTTGTCGAAGGCCAGTCCCCGCGCGGGATATTCGTGCTGTGCATGGGCCGTGTGAAGCTTTCGACCTGTTCGAGCGACGGCAAGACTCTTATAACGCAGATCGCCGAGCCGGGAGAACTTCTCGGCCTGAGCGCGACGGTTTCAGGAAAGCCTTACGAGGTGACGGGCGAAACCTTAGACCCCTGTTCGGTAAAATTCGTCAGGCGGGAAGACTTCCTCAATTTTCTGCGCAGGCACGGAGAAGCCTGCCTGAGGGTCGCTCAACTCCTGAGCAATAACTACATGAACACTTACGAACAGGTCCGTTCGCTCGGTCTTTCGCATACCGCGACGGAAAAGCTTGCACGCCTGTTGCTGGACTGGAGCGATAAAAACGGCACTGTGACCGAACAGGGAATACGCCTGAAGGTGACGCTCACACACGAAGAGATCGCCCAGCTTATAGGCTCGTCGCGCGAGACCGTGACTCGACTGCTCGGCGACCTCAAAAGCAAACAGATGATTCAGGTAAGAGGAGCGACCCTCGTTATAAGGAACAAATCCGCGCTCGAAGCCCTTGTAAAATCATAAGCCTCAGCAAAATAACGATCTGACGCCGCGCTTTTTGACCACAGATTACACAGCCGTCAGCCCTCAGTCTTCAGCCCTCAGCCCTCAGTCTTTCGCTCTGTAGCTGATAGCTGATAGCTGATAGCTGATGGCTGATGGCTGATGGCTGATGGCTGATGCCTGAGTCATAAGCGGTCAATCTTCGCCTTGCTATATCTCAACCGGTTTTCAGCCTGTGACAGTGGTCACGTCAGGCGGTGATTCCTGTCATAGCTACGCGCGCGAAATTGCGGCACACTAATATCCGGCCGTTTAAGAATAAGCGATACTGCGCTGATCGGGACTTTCAGTTGCGGAGGAGAGCATTGGTAAATTTCGAGAGCAAAAAATCTCAGCCGGTGCCTTATACGAGCGAGGCGGAGGGTATCGCTCTTTCGCCTAAGCGCGACGGGGTATGTAAGACGCCCTGCGGCAGCCTGACTCCTTTGATGAGAGCGGCGCTCACGGGCGATATCGATACGCTATCGCTCTTGCTCGATGAAGGCGCTGACCCGAATGCCAGAGACCCGGACGGGCGCACAGCCCTTATGGATGCGACATTCGCGGGACACACAAACATCGTCGCAGCCTTGCTTGAAAGCAAGGCTGACCCTGACGCGAAAGACATAGACGGATGGACGGCCCTTATGGAAGCCGCGTCGAAAGGCCACACCGATATAGTAAAGCTCCTGCTATCGGCGGGCGCTGACGCTCGCACGGGCAGCAAAGACGGCTGGACGGCCCTGAAGGTTGCGGCAAAAGGTCACGTCCAGATAACGCAATTGCTCAAAGACGCGACGGAGCGTTTGGAAGGATGAGGGATGAGGGATGAAGGATGAATCGACATCTGAACCATCACTTTCATCCTTCATCCTTCCGCCTTCATCCTTGCGAAGGGGGAGGCATATTGCGCGCATAAGGGTTATAATCACCTCTCTGATTGATTGATCGTATCAGAGAGAAATTATGGCAAGATTAACCGTCGCGCTGACAGGCGATCAGCCGACTGATTTTATCGAATCGCTCGCCGCAAACGACTTGGTCGACCGCATCCTTTTGAACGATCAAGGAAGCGAGCAAGGCGCACAGCTTTCAGAGCGGGCGCGCAGCAAATCACATTTTCTCGAAGCGGACCCTTTCACGGGCTCCGGTCTATCTCGATTGCTCGATTCATCGAAGACGGATTACCTGCTTTTGATTATGCCGGGAGAGCAGGTTCGATTGGGGCAGCGCGCTCTGGAAAGATTCCTCGCTACGGCCGAAGACTCAGGGGCGGGGCTGATCTATTCGGATTTCAGAGACGACCTCGGCAGCGAGGCGCGCGATCATCCGCTCATAGATTACCGGCCCGGCAGCATTCGCGACAATTTCGATTTCGGCCCGGCTCTACTGATTTCGAAGCGCGCAGCAGAAACAGCCCTCGCCCGGCACGGTTCGATTGACGAACGGATACGTGCGGCGGGACTCTATGATCTCAGATTGAAGCTTTCAATTGATTCCGACCTTTTGCGCATCCCCGAACCGCTCTACATTCGCGTGCCTTCGGATTTGCGCGCGACGGGCGTTCGCCAGTTCGATTACGTAGACCCCGGACGGCGCGACTATCAGATAGAAATGGAAGACATCGCCACCGCTCACCTCAAGCGAACGGGGGCTTATCTCGCGCCCGAATTCGAAGGGCTTGAAGCTTACGAACAAAATTTCCCGGTTCGCGCAAGCATAATCATCCCCGTCCGCAATCGCCAGCGCACCATAAAAGAAGCCGTTCTGAGCGCCCTGTCTCAGCGCACGGCGTTCGACTTCAACGTCCTTGTGGTCGACAATCACTCGACCGACCGGACTACTGAAATACTCGACGGACTGGCGCGCGAGCACCCGAAGCTCATTCATATAAAACCTGATCGAACAGACCTGGGGATAGGCGGCTGTTGGAACGAGGCCGTTTACTCTTCGCATTGCGGCGAGTTGGCTGTGCAACTCGATTCGGACGATCTCTACAAGGATGAGCACACGCTTGAAAAGATAGCGGCGAAGTTCGACGAGAAGCCCTACGCCATGGTTATAGGGTCTTACACGATAGTGAATTTCTCTCTTCAAGAGATACCGCCCGGCCTGATCGATCACCGCGAATGGACGCGCGAGAACGGCCGCAACAACGCGCTTCGAATCAACGGGCTTGGAGCGCCGCGCGCTTTTTATGTCCCCGTGCTGCGGCGCTTATGCTTCCCGAATGTGAGTTATGGAGAAGACTACGCCGTGGCGCTTCAGGTCAGTCGCCGTTACGAGATAGGCCGCATTTATGAATCGATCTATTTCGCAAGGCGATGGGAGGGCAACTCGGACGCCGCGCTGCCGCTCGATACGGCCAACCGCTACGACGCTTATAAAGACCACCTGCGCTCGGTCGAGATAATGGCGCGAAAGAGGATTAACCGGCAGGAGAGCGGGGGAGCGGGGGAGCAGGGGAGCAGGGGAGCAGGGGGGAGTGGAAGAGGCGTATGGGGTGGAAGAAACTGAGGAGGAGCAGGGGAGAGTGGATGAGTCTAGTCATTTCTCTGAAGAGGCGTTTTTACTAC